>JAJPXW010000098.1 GCA_021205255.1 Burkholderiales bacterium | reverse complement strand
GTATGGACTGAAGCCAATATGGGCACATTAAATCATCAATTTAGGCACTTTAAAGTAACTGCCTAAAAGCTTTATAAAGTCTCCTAAGAAAAAATCGTTGCCCTTAGCAAATTAGCCCTCATGGGTTTTCCTATAAGCCGATGTATTGCAAACCACATTTAACGATAAGTAAATAATTCCTTAAAATCTAAGCATCCTCTTTCTTAACGTCGCCATCGAACAGCCAACACACTAAGGGCTTCATAAAAGAAGCCCCAATACCACCGAATGCTGACTTAATCCTCCAAATGGATCTCTCCGCCTTCTTCAACTAGCCGGTAGTCATATTTCTTTTTACCGCTCATGTCCTCTAGCCATGCGGCTTTTGGTTCTTCTTCATCCAGATTGGCATTAATGAAGCGCTCGGCTTCTAGTCGAGTAGCAAAGTTTTCATATCTATCTGGATATTCAACTATGACTTGTGTTACGACATCTCTTCTCACTTCATAAACTCCGTTGACCGTCTTATGACTAGCGCAACTGAGGCAGTAAGTTTCTGTGCGTAGTCAATATCGAGGAATTCATTTGGTCCATGCGCATTGGAATGTGGACCCAAAGCACCAGCAGCCATAAACTGTGCATTTGGCCATAGTTTACTGAACACATTTAGTAGTGGAATAGACGCACCCATTCCCAAACCGCAAGGAGGCTTGCCCCAATATTTCATAGAGGCTTCTTCAAAAGCGTATTTCAACCAATGGGACGTTTTGCCGGCTGTCCAGCCATTGCTTGCCACTGTCGTGGTATAGGTTACTTGCGCTCCAAACGGTGGATTTTCTTCCATTATCTTCTTAAAAGCTAAAGCTGCTTTTTCAGCATCTTTGTCTGGTGGGAGTCTCATCCCAATCTTTATGCGCGTAAACGGTCTTAGCACATTTCCTGCATCTTCTACTGAGGGGAGCCCATCGGTACCGGTAACGGTCATTTCCGGTTTCCAATTTCTAGCAATCACATTCTCCAGAAGTGTCTTTTGAAGAGGCTGCGTGTCACCTGCCCATGGGAAATTAGAGATAAAGGACTCGCCTAAGACCTCGGCCATCTCTTGGCAGTCTTTACGGATACCCTCAAAGATGGTCGTATTAAAAGCGCCACCCTTAATTTCGCCAGTGCTTGAATCCTCAATTCTGTCAAGAAGCTGACGGATGATCATGAAGGAACTAGGAACAACGCCGCTTGCTTCTCCGGAGTGAACACCATATTCCAGCACCTTGACTTCTAAGGAGCCTCCTATCATTCCGCGGAGAGATTTAGTGATCCACAGGCGCTCATAGTCTCCGCAACTACTATCTAGGGCAATAATCAGACGAACATCGCCTAACTTTGCTTTGACTTCGTCCAAATACTCTTCATAGTGAGGAGAACTCGATTCCTCTGCACTTTCGAAAAGACCAACACATCTAGGATGGGCAATATTAAGATTTTGCAAGGCCTTAATGGCTGAAAGCTGGGTATAGAACGAATATCCGTCGTCTACAGCACCTCTGCCGTAAAGTTTGCCATTTTGTATAACTGGCTTCCAGGGACTCTTGTCGGCATCCCAGCCCTGGTTTGGAGGTTGTTTATCAAGGTGCCCATACATAAAGACAGTACCAGGTCCCTCTACGCCTTCAGTAGCGGCAATATCCACTAGCAAGCAGGGAGTAAAGCCCTTGTCCTGGACAATTTCAGTCTTTAGGCCCTTTATTCCTAGTTTCTGAGCCCAGACATCGGCTTGCTTAATCGCTTCCAAAAGAATTCCGTTTTTCTCCCAATTCTTATCAAAATCCGTCGATAAAGCGGGCAACTTCACGAACTCTTCCAGACCTGGCAGAGTGCTCTGATCCCAGAGCTTTAGCACTTCCTGATAAATCTTATTTTCCATCTTGTCTAAATATCCTTTACAACGAATCCTTGCTGGCCAAGTTCCTTAGAAAGTTTCACTACGTAAGAATCGGCCTTTGGACGATCCATGTTGCCTCCGACCAGTACTTTGTACCAGCCATCTATCTCAACCACCCTGGCATCAGGTTCAGAAAGGGTAAGAATTTCATTGGCTCTATGCGCTAAAGCATCGGCATTTGCCGGTGTTCTAAAGGCACCAAGCTGAATTGCAAAGCCAGAAGGCTTTCTTGGTGGAACGACCGGCGGAGGTGGAATAGCCCCCTGGCCTCCAGCAATAACAAATTCTCCTTCATTTATGTACTGCGCTCCTGGCGGTGGTTTAGGAGCGCTACTAGGAGCTGGATACTGCTGCATACCTTCTTTCGCCAGTAAAGCGTAAATTTCGTCTTCTTCAGTTTGCGGAGCAACTTGCACTGCCGGTGGTCTATAGATTGGCGCGGGTCTCGTAGAAGGCATTGGTTGAGAAGCAGCTACTGCGCCGCCAGCATTAGCCGATGGTATCTTACCAAGAGCGATCTGACGCATCGTGATTCTCTCGACTCTAACCTGCGCTGTCCCTTTACCGGCATATCCAAGTTTTGTCGCAGCCGCATAAGAAAGGTCAATTACACGCTCATGCAGAAATGGACCACGGTCATTGACTTTGACAATGACGCTCCTACCATTTTCTAAATTGGTGACTTTTGCATAACTTGGCAGCTCCATAGTTGTATGGGCTGCTGTCATGGTATACATGTTGTAGATTTCGCCAGTCGATGTCTTTTTCCCGTGGAATTTCTTTCCGTACCACGATCCAATTCCTGTCTGAACCATAGCCCGGTCGCCAGTTACCGGCGTATATTTTTTTCCTAGCACTTCATAGGGCTTGTTAGTTGCTGCAACTGGCTTCTCCACTCGAGGGACAGCATTTCCCGCCACAATTAGCGTGGTTGAATATCCAGATGGAGGTCCGTCATTCGAATAGAACTTTCCAAAGTTCCCACTTCCTCCAAAGGAATGGGAGCTACTGCCATGGCTTCCGTTGTGTGAGCTACAGGCA
>JAJPXW010000194.1 GCA_021205255.1 Burkholderiales bacterium | reverse complement strand
GCGTAGGGGACTCCATAGGGAAGAAGGCAAAAGCACCTCAGTCTGAATAGCGCTTATAAACAAATGGGGTGCATATGCACCCCGTTTTAACTAACTTATGAGTTAAGAAGCTTTACTTTCCTTTAAATCTTCTTTTGTCTCCTTTTCAACTGATTTAGTCAACTTAGCCATTAACAGAGGAGAGAGGGTTCCAAGGACGCAAAGACCAATCAGCATCCAGCACAGTGGAGTACTGAAGAGAATTGAAGGATCGCCATCACTTAAATATAGAGATCTTCGCAGACCGTTTTCTCCAATTGGACCAAGAATTAAGCCGAGCACGATAGCGGCGGCATTCAAGTCGAACTTGCGAACTAGATAGCCAATGATTCCGAATAAGAACATGATGAGGACTTCGTCGAAATTATTGTTAATGGCAAATGAACCCACCACGCACAGTAGAAAGATAGCCGGTATGAGAATCGAGTCTGAAAGCCGTGAGACTTGCGCAAAGACTCTGCACCCTAATAGACCCACCGCCAGCATGGCAAACTGCACTAGGACAAAACCAGCGAAGAATGTATAGGTCAATTCCGCATACTTAGTAAAGAGCTCCGGACCAGGTTGCAGGCCATGAATAATTAAGCCGCCCATTAACACGGCAGTGCCGGATTCTCCAGGAATACCAAGGGTAAGAGTTGGAATAAGGGATCCGCCAGTAACGGCGTTATTAGCTGCTTCGGAACCTGCTACACCTTCAATAGCGCCATTGCCGAAATCCTCCTTATGCTTAGAAAATCTCCTAGCTTCGTTATATCCCATGAAACAGGCGATAGTGGCTCCAGCTCCAGGCAAAATACCCAGGATGTTGCCAATTAGCCAGGAGCGGCAAATTGTTGGGAAAATCAGCCTAATGTCTTTTCTATTAATAATGACGCTACCGGTAAACTTCGTTGCTTTGCCACGAGCCTTGAATTTCGCCTCGGCCAAAATCAGCACTTGGGACATTGAAAAGAGGCCGATCAAAGCGCAGGTGACGTTTATACCGTTGTAAAGCGATGCATTTCCGAACATAAAGCGCTCTACGCCTTCCATCGGATCCATTCCCACAGTGGAAATAAGAAGACCGAGAATGCCTGAGATAAAGCCTTTCAGTAGCGACTTAGAGGAAACACCGGCGATAATCGTTAAACCGAAAATGGATAGCCAGAAGTATTCAGGACTCTTAAAGAGCAAAGCTAGCTCGGCTAGTAATGGAGAGAAGAAGTAAAGCGAAATACAGCTGAGCAAGCCCCCGCAGAAAGAAGCGAAGCAGGCCACGGAAAGAGCTTTGGCCGCTTGTCCCTTTTTAGTAAGCGCATAACCTTCAATTGCGGTTGCTGCCGATGCCGGAGTGCCTGGAGTATGAATAAGAATGGCTGAAATAGAACCACCGAATATGGCACCGCAATATATACCACCTAATACTATAAGGCCCTGTGCAGGGTTCATTCCAAAAGTTACTGGCAACAGCAACGCCACGCCCATGGCAGCAGATAGTCCAGGAAGACACCCAATCGTAATACCGAGAGCAGTGGCCAGCACCATTAAAACGAGTGTCAAAGGATTTAAGGCATTTAGAAAGCCTTGTCCCATTAAAGAGAGTGTTTCTAACATAGCTAATCCCCTTTACTCGAAAAGCAAGCCGATTGGTAACGGCACGCGCAAGAACAAGGAGAAGACTAGATAGGTAACTCCAATGACGCAGACGCAGGATATTAGCGCTGGAATAGGACGGACTTTCAGGAAGAACTGAGCTGCCAAAAGATACAAGACGCTAGAGAGGTAATAGCCTAAGTAGTTAACAATGGCTAGATATATAAGGCAACCGATTACAACGCCAAAGAACTGGTTGGGAAGAAATCCTTTAAATATCTGCCTTAAATCGTTAGTCAGTTTCTTCTGCTTAATAAAAGCGTAGATCTGCTTAATAAGCAGCAACGTATTGCAGAAGAGCAGAGCGGCAATAAGGATAAGAGGATAGGATTGGGCAGCATCTGGCAATTGGAGGGTCATCACCAGAAACCAGAGTCCAACGCCATAAATAACGACGATGACGCCGAGATCCGAATCTTTCATACACGTTGAAGATTGAAGTTAAAAGGTATTTCAGAATTCTATCGCTTGAATACCCCCATTAGATGCAGTGTTCTGAAAATCTCCCCTCAAAGGCGAATGATTTTCAATTAAAAGCTGACGTAAAAATAGATAAAAAGGAGGAAAGAGGGGATAAGTTATCCACTAAAAGGAGGGGTTTTCTTGATGGTTTTTTTCTAAATGTTTCTTATGTTTGAAAATGCACTCAACCCCCCTTATAAACACTTAATTCTTAGGGTTTAACCTAGCCATGGAAAACTCGCATCCGCAATATTGCTGGTTATAAAACCCGTACTTCTTCAGAAGTTGACCTCGACGCTCCTGCAATCCGCCTTTGCGCCAGTTCATTGCCCAATATGTTGTACCTGGGACACAATTGGATGCGTATATGCCTGCTTCGTTCACCTGAGTCAGAGCCTTCCACCTAGAACTTGCAAGCGTAGTAGTGAAAAATTCGATCTTATTTTCTTTTGCACAATGGGCGGTGGCTACTAATCTATATTTAAAACATTCAAGACAGCGGGCGCCTCTTTCCGGTTCGTTTTCTAGTCCCTTTACTGCCTCTCTCCATTTGTCGTGACTCCAATCACCATCTATCACCTTAACTCCAAAACGACGGCAGTGGTCCTCAAGTTCTTTTTTTCTTATTAAATATTCTTCCTCAGGGTAGATATTGGGATTGAAGAAAAAGACGAGTAACTGAACATTATGTTGAAGCAGCCATTCGATTACAGCAGCTGAACATGGTGCGCAACAACTGTGTAGAAGAACCTGTTTTGGAACACTCAAGAGGAGAGATGATTTCATAGCGCAGTCGTTTAATTATTTCTTTTATTTATGGCGAAGGTTTCATT
>JAJPXW010000030.1 GCA_021205255.1 Burkholderiales bacterium | reverse complement strand
AGGCTACGAATTAAATCAAAGGACTAAAAGCTAATTGGATCCACATCGAAATACCAGCGATATTTGCTGTACTTGGCAGCCTTGATCTCTTCGTCAAGCGCCATTAAAAAATTATGGAGATCAACTCGGTTATTGGCCTCAAAAAGCAACTGCGCTCTATCTATATCCTGAATTCTCGCTATTGTTTGAGGAACTGGATCGTAGATTCTGATCTTAGGATTTTTAAGTCCCAAAGCCTGTTTCTTTATAAGGCCAAGAAAAGACAACACCTCATCAATGCCTTTTCCCTCGGCCACTATGAGAGCTTGTGAACTGTAGGGTGGCAACAGACTTGCTTTTCTTGCTTCCAACTCCTGCCTTGCAAATCCTTCGTAGTCCTGTTTAGCTAGATATTTAAATAGTGGATCATCGGCATAGCGAGTTTGCAGTAACACTTTTCCAGCAACATCAGCCCGGCCACTTCTTCCAGAGACTTGCAGCAACACGGCAAATAACCTTTCTCTAGCCCGGAAGTCGGAAGAAAGCAATTGAGCGTCCGAATTCAAGATAACAACTAAGGAAACTTTCTTGAAATCATGTCCTTTAGCAATCATCTGGGTGCCGAGAAGAATATCTACTTCTCCAGAGTGAACCTGAGAAATAAGCCTTTCCGCGCTTCCTTTTCTCCGTGTAGTGTCCTGGTCCATTCTGGCAGCCTTTGCTTCTGGCCAAAGACGCAAGATTTCTTCTTCTATTTTTTGCGTCCCTTTACCTATTGGCATGAGTTCCACCGAACCGCATTTAGGACAGTGGGTAGGCAACGGGACACTCCAGCCACAAAGATGGCAAGTCAATCTACCAGTCGTCTTGTGGTAGACGGCATAAGAGGCACAGTGAGGACAATTGGAAGTCCAACCACAGCCATTGCAAGTAACAACTGGGGCATATCCTCTTCTATTTAAGAAGACTAGGACTTGCTCTTTTTTTGCTAATGTTTCCGTAATGGCTTTACGAGATTCCTCCGTCAGCCCATTAACTTCCTTATTTTTGCCTAGGTCTATTAAAGCCAAATCCGGCATCTGCGCTTCTTGCGTAGCTCGTTTAGTCAAACGGAACATTTGGATTTGGTTTTGAATTCCTTTGGCAAATGTTTCTAGAGAAGGTGTCGCTGAACCAAGAAGAATTGGAATGTTTTCAAGCTGTGCCTTTTTAATGGCAAGATCACGCCCGGAATAGCGAATTCCCTCCATTGATTTGAAGGATGTATCGTTTTCTTCGTCAATGATAATAAGCGAGAGCTTTTTGAAGCTTGCGAAGACTGATAGCCTCGTCCCGACCAATATCCTAGCCCGTCCTTCATGGACGGCAAGCCAGGATTTAGCCTTTTCGCCTTCTGCTATTGACGAGTTCCACCTAACGGTCAATTCGTTTGGAAAGCGATTTTGTATCCTTTCTACTAGCTGCGGAGTAAGGTTGATTTCCGGGACCATTAGCAAAACCTGTGCTTCCGAGTCTCTATCCAACACCTGCTGGATTAGCCGCAAGTAAACTTCAGTCTTGCCACTTCCTGTCACCCCAAAAAGCAGTCCTACATTAAAGCCCTCGGTTTTAAATTCATCTACGGCTTTTTGTTGTTCTTCGTTTAAAACTGGTGGAAGTACTGGGTTTTTAGGCTTTGGCGTCTCTTTTATCTTTCTAAGATTTGCTAAAGAGGCGGCATGTTTCTTGCCAGGAACTGTTCTAAAAAATTTTGGCAAGCTAATAACTGCCGAGCGTCCCCATGAAGAAAGATAGTACCTAGCGGCAAACTTGGTAAGCTTCATCCAGTTTTCCGACATAGGAGCAATCTCGTCGGCTTTACCTAGAACTTTACGAAGCTTCTTCTCGTCTAAATCCGTCTTATCTGAAAATTCGGCGACGATACCCACCGTCACTCTTCTTCCAAAAGGAACTAGACAGCGGTCGCCGATTTTCAGATCCGAAACATCACCGCATAGATAGTCCAATGGCCCCAGTGGACTTTCAACAATAACTTTAACTATGCGGTTTGTCATGATGCTATTTACCTACCTAAACCAACTATTTATGGAACTTGCGACTGTAGCTATGGACTTCGTCAACAAGATAGCCGACGCTTTCCGGCAAAGTCTCTTTTTCAATTCCATGTCCGAGATTAAAAATATGGCCACCGTCTTCTACTTTTCCGAAATCTTCGATAACGGCTCTGGCCTGGCTCCGAATTGCTTCTTCGTCGGCAAAAAGCACAGATGGATCTAAATTACCCTGTAAAGCAACTTTATCCTTGACTGTCTTACGAACTTTATGAAGGCTTACTGTCCAATCAAGTCCAATGCCATCCGAACCAATCTTGGCAATCTGCTTAATCCATGGAGCACAGCCCTTTGTAAAGACGATCGATGGAATCTTTTCTCCATCTTTCTTCTTAGTAAGGTCCTCGAGAACCTTATGCATATACTTCAAAGAGAACTCTGGATATTCACGATTAGCTAGAGTTCCGCCCCAAGTATCAAAAACCATTACGGCCTGGACACCGGAATCGATCTGGGCATTGAGATATTTAGCTACTGCTTGTGCATTGATGTCCAGAATTTGGTGCAGAAGCTTAGGATTCTGGTACATCATCTTTTTAACAGTATGAAATCCTTTGGAGCTACCGCCTTCGATCATGTAGCAAGCAAGCGTGAAAGGACTGCCGGAAAAGCCTATTAATGGAATTCGGTTCTTCAGGGCCTTTTTAATTTCGCTGACGGCATCCATTACATACTGAAGCTTGTCAGCTGGGTCCGGCACATAGAGTTTTGCTACGTCCTCTTCTGTTCTAACAGTTTTAGCAAATTTCGGTCCCTCTCCTGCGACAAAAGAAAGCCCAAGACCCATTGCATCCGGTACCGTAAGAATATCGGAAAACAATATTGCGGCATCCAACGGAAAACGTTCCACTGGCTGAAGCGTGACTTCACAAGCATATGA
>JAJPXW010000074.1 GCA_021205255.1 Burkholderiales bacterium | reverse complement strand
ATATATTATCTATCGGGGAAGGGGTTTTTGTGATATTTTGTAATATTTTCAGCTATTCCTGCAGTGCTAGGTCACGTGATTCTAAATTTGAGAAGCCCCGTGACTAAAAGGCTACCGGAAATCGACATGGACGAGTATAGTCCCAATGGATTTATAAGACTCAAAAGAGCACTGTGATAGTCAATAATTTTGGGAACTTTTTACTTAAAGAAAATCGTACTTCCAAAGAGAATCCTAATCTTGCTGCTAATTTCCAGCCTGGGAATCCTACACGATACGCAAACATTCCGAACCCTGTTACTTTTAAAGTTGGAGATTTCAATAAGCAGTTCAGAATAAGGCAATATTAGTGCTACAAGTTGGGATAAGAAGAATTCTTAAGACCAATTTTTAATACTTTTCTTATCCCTAGTGCTTGAAGAAAGAGTAGATGGATCTATGCAGCAGTTATATTTCCAGATTAATATTGTTACTCATTTGCTGAAGCTGCTCGGCAATTGCTATTGGACTAATATTTCAAAGCATCAAAGGTCTCTATATTAGATAACATTTTGTAGGGTCCCATTATGTATGGAATAGTCAGGGGCCGCTACACAAAAGAAACCAGAATATGCTTCTTGTTTCAGTTGCTCCAATGGAAGGCTTAACCACACACATCTTCCGGCGCATTCATGCGGAGATTTTTGGAGGAGCGGATTCCTATTTCATTCCATTTGTGACACCGACCACAGGCGGAACTTTTACTCCTCGGCAATTGCGAGAACTTGAGCCGACTGTAAACGAAGGCCTTAATGTAGTTCCGCAGCTATTGACTGCACGCTCAAAAGATTTCATTTGGGCAGCTAAGGATTTAGCCAGCATGGGCTATAAAGAAGTCAATTTCAATCTGGGTTGTCCAGCTGGAACAGTGGTCGCTAAAGGTAAAGGCGCAGGATTCCTACGTGATTTGCCAAAGTTAGAAAAATTCCTAAACGAAATTTTTGATGCCGACTTGCCTATTCAAATTTCATTGAAAATGCGTATCGGCTGGTCTGATACAAAAGAAGCCGAGTCGATTGCCGAAGTTGTTTCTAAATTTCCATTTAGTCTCGTGATCATCCATCCAAGGTTGAAAATAGATCAATACCGTGGCAAAGCGAGAGAAGATGTCTTTAAAGCCATATATCCAATGTTTGCTCAGCCTATAGGCTTTAACGGAGACATTGCCTCGACCCAAGATATAACGATGAAAGCCTTAGCCTATCCTTCTCTAAGAATGGTGATGGCTGGCCGTGGTCTGGTCAGCGACCCGGCTCTTTTCAGGAAATATAAAGGTGGAAATCCAGTTTCTAAAGACGAGCTGAAAGACTTCGTTCAAAGATTAATGGCTAGCTACGCAACAGCTTTTGGGAGTCAAAAGAACGCATTGATGAGAATGAAGGAACATTGGTTCTACCTTCTTAACCTATTTGAACCCACACCCTCATTATTTAAAAAGGTATTTCGATGCCGGGATGTTAGAGATTATGAAAATTGCATCTCCGAAATTTTTAAGATGTGCCCTCTTCTTCCCAATGCCCGTACAAGCTGGATGAAACCAGCAAACACTACTTAGAGGCCATAGGAATAGCTAACCTTCCCATATGGCCTCAGGACAGAATTTTGTTTCTCTTGTGCTTAACTCAACGTGAGGGCTTTTTGCACAAATTTTTCAAAAAGCTCTACGTTCTTCGGTTCAACTAGCGTATCTAAAATCTTTCCATTCTTAATAACAAGTAAAGTCGGAATATGGCGAATTTGGAATTTCGTGTTGAGACCAGCTTCCTTATCGAAATCGCAATATGCGAATTGAAGTTTGTCATGGTACTTGGTGGCAAACTCCTTAAAAAGCGGCTCTATTCTCCTGCAGTCCTGGCACCATGGAGCCCCGATATCTAGCAAAACAGTTTTCGGGCAGTCCACTACGGTATCTTCGTAATTAGCTTCAGTGACTGCAATAATGTCTTTGTTAAGTTCCATAATAATTTTCAATAGGGTTATAAGTCACGCCTAATTATGAAGCTGCTCTTATAAAAAGTGACTTCATCTCTAACCTTTTGAGAACACTGATTTTCAGAAGGAAAACAGGCTTGGCATAGGCTATTAGGCCCTTTCCATTTTCATATACTTATGCCCCTTTCGATTTTTCACAAAAAGTTCAAAATTCAAATTCAATTATCATAAAGTCAACTTAGATAAAAACTGGATTGCCATGCGCATTGAACTACAGCCCGTAACAATCGAGACGCTGCCTCTGCTTAAGGAACATCTAAAAAGCCTGCAGACTGGTGACTGCAACTTATCACTAGCATCCTTAATTGGACGTAGTCAAGAGTATCGGATTCTTTACGGTCTCTATAAAGATGATTTGTTTTTAAACTGGCAGCCTTATAACGAAGTTCCACCTAGTTACGTCTTTCCATGGCAAAGTCCCAATATTGGTGAGCTCCTTCTGAAAATAGAAGGTGAATGCCACGATGAGCATACCCCTCTTATTCTTTTTGGCCGTTTTACTGAACTTACTGAACATATCCATCGACTTCAAAGGTACAGAAACTTTATGAGTGTTTCCTGTAACGAATGGTGGGATTACCTTTACGACCGTAAAGATTTTGTGACTTTAGAAGGCAGAAAGCTTAATGGCAAGAGAAATTTCAATAAGAGGTTTAACGCCGCTCATCCAGATGCGAAATTCGAAATTCTGAATAAGGAAAATATTCCTAGAGCCAGAGAATATTTAGAAGAATGGTATAAGGCAAAAGGCGAGCTCACTGAAGGCTTAATCGCTGAAAGAAATGCAATATTGGAAGCTTTCGAGTATTACGACCAATTTGAGCTTTTTGGAGGGATGCTTACCGATGGAAAAGATCAGATCTTCGGCTTTACCTACGGATCGCAAGTTTACGAACATATATTTGCCGTCCATATCGAAAAAGCAAGCCGGGATATCGTAGGAGCC
>JAJPXW010000143.1:2275-2989 GCA_021205255.1 Burkholderiales bacterium | reverse complement strand
GCCATAGTGAACTCTTATGCGAAAACGTGTCCTAACTTCAATAAAGTCGAAGTGCTCACTTGGGAAGTTCAATGCGAACTTCAGCGCTTCTGGAATCTATTTGCCGACTTTCCAAATGGCAATACCAAAGAAGGCCGGCTCAAGCAAATAAGCGCCTATTTCCATTACATCAGCAAAAACAAAAGCCTCAACGGCCAAGATTCCCGCAAGATGAATGGATGGCAGGCGTCTTTCAATTGGATGATCAAGGAGAAGAGTGTTGCCGAGGTCATCAACCACATGAAAATCAACAAGCACTCAACTTAATTTATAGGAGTAATAAATGATTGACTTTACTCAACAAGCACCTACAGGATCCGGAAATAAACCCCTTGACCCGCCAAAAATTCAGTACTGTTGTGCTCAAGACTGTCCTATTTCCAAATGCCTTTCCTCTGGAGAAGTACCAAGTATCGATTGGACTTGTCAGTACCATTCCATAGCCAAGAAGAAATTTTGGCCTGATGTGACTAATAACATTCGCAGACTTTTCAATATCTATGTTCTTGCCTGCGCTCTTAGAGAAGGTAGAGTAAATGGGCAGTCGCTCGCTCCCGTCTTTACATCCCAAGAAAAATCTGAAATAGCCTCTACATTGGAAAGATGTGGTGCCTCTGAGCTATTTCCAAAACCAATAGGTGAGGAAGATAAACAAAAGTATGCAGAGCGTATTTT
>JAJPXW010000143.1:376-2265 GCA_021205255.1 Burkholderiales bacterium | reverse complement strand
TATTTTTAAATGGTTCCATGAAAAGGTCATTCCGCAGGAGTGGCGTCTAACGTCAGAGGTATTTGTGGAACGAGAAGAAGCTAAAAGAGAAAAAAATAGAAAGGATGGGGATCTATACGATTTACCTTATAAAGGCTATAAGACTAGGATAGGAAGAATGTTTTGTCGAATGACGGAAAAGACCCAGGGAGTGGATTTGCCGCCTCCTAAAGACGATCCAGAAGATAAGTACGGCGTTAAGAAGGCAGAGGAGTACCGCATGGCTATGATAAAAAGCCAATATTCATTAGCCGATTCAGAAAATCCTCCAAAGCCAGTTTTTCCAAAAGCAAAACAGTCCGAAATTTTGTCCACTGTAATAGAGAAAATAAAGAGGAGAACGGAATTCGATACTCCTTCTAGAACACCCGCTACAAAGGAATTGAATGAAGAAATTGAGGAGGAAGAAGACCTGCCTTTTTAATTCTGAGGCATCCAGCCGAAGTCAATTAAAGTTTATGGCTTTTCAATCGATATCTGGATTGGAAAGCCATATTTAAAATCAAAAATCTATAAAGTTGAGAGTCTTTAAGTACTCAGCCTCAGTATTAGTTAAATCACGACAAGACCTTTCCGATTGTTGTGTCTAATTATTTTCTCTTCCCATTGTTCGGAAAGTACGATGCAAGTTTCATCTGGATGGGGTTTCGATGCCCTGGGAATATATTGGCCTCGGCTAATTCTGATATCGAGGGCTTCCTCAATGGCAAACTGTGCACATTCTTTATTGGTATAGAACGTATCGACTTTGTTGCGGATTTCAGGCAAGTCCCTACAAGTAATTAAGGTAAGTCCCTGCTTCATTTCTTTGAACTTGCAGGGATAACAGAAAAAGTTCATCTATTCCTCCTAGGAGCTATTAAGTATCTGAGCCAATACATCTAAGCTCTTTTTCGATAGTAACGAGAAAGATTTTTGACTTTGTTGAAATGCCCGTTCCAGCAAGTGCTGGCCTTATCTGACAGTAAATGGACAATTGGAATCCCAGAGGAACTTAACAACTGGGAAACCTTAGGAGCTAAGCAGTAAAGTGATCAGCGGACGTATGGCACGTCTCTTATGTGTTCAGTATTGACTTCGCTATCCACAAAACTTTCCTGCAACGCGGTAAAGCGTCTACCCATCTCTGAACCGGGCATTTGACAAGAAGCCTTCTCTTCTCTGTTTACCCTTACGGAATCCATTGTTACTTCTTAAAGGAGGATTCCATGAATTACTTGATTCTGTTTTTCTCGTTGATCAAAAAACGTGGCAAAGCTGAACGTGCTGAAGTTCTACTTTCTAATTGCCATATGAAGTTTCCTAATTCAATCCTGAAGAAAAGGCACTATAAAGCACGATCCTTTCAACAGGAAATTTATCGTTCAAATAGATCTCTAGGGAGAAATGATACTCGCATCCCCACAAAGCCTAACCACGAAGGAATCTCCCATTTACGAGTAAGCAAATACTACGCATTTATTGAAAATGCAATGAAAATCGGTGCAAACCAAAGTTAAACACTGTTTTTCTAAATCCAATATCAATTTCTAAAACTAATAGGACTTAACTCTTAAAAGGAAAGAAGGAGAACATCTCATGGTAGTTGAGAATCCCGTAAACGCTATCGCTATCGCATCTAACCTTGTGCAAAGGTTCGCCGTGCGCTACGAGAGACTATATGTACCTATCAACCCATCCAGAATTGCCGGACAGCTAGGTATCACAGTTTCCCGGGAGCCAAAGAATGACTTGAATAGCAAATGGATTGCATTGGCAATGCCTAGTCGAAAATGGATCAGGCTAGTATCACAGGAGGATGAAGAAAAACTCAGTATTAGGCGTCAAATGAAAATGTGCACTTCCATGAG
>JAJPXW010000143.1:0-366 GCA_021205255.1 Burkholderiales bacterium | reverse complement strand
ATACACAAAGTTAATGATGCTTTGGTCTTAGCAAGAACCTTTGATGTCGAATTAGATACATTAGCCCTGAGGTTCAAGCAACTTGGCTTTTCGTTAACAAAGAGTATTTGACTTAATTCATTTGACAAGCATTAGAAATTCTTGATTACATTCATCAATTCTTAGATGAAATATTCAGGTTAGTTCAAGGACTTAGAGATAGGAAGTTTCAAGATCTCATTTCTCTTATAAACTCCAAAAAGTCGAGCGCTCTAAAGTATAACCGCTCTGATAAATTAACCTTTACAACTTTGGGCTGGATTGCTGGAAGATAGGAGATGTTTGATGGCTCTGACATTTAGAAACAAATCTTTCATGCCTAATGAC
>JAJPXW010000090.1:14721-16940 GCA_021205255.1 Burkholderiales bacterium | reverse complement strand
CTAGCTTAAAGCCAGGCCCTATCTGCAAGAGAAATCGAACTTGGGGAAGCAGACAGAGCGGCATTTAGCACAGTGGATTCCGAAGCTGTTTTAGCTAAAACGCCAAATCCAGCTGATCTTCAGGAAGCGTTCCTAAAAGCAAGGACTACGAATTTGAAGGCAGTATCAGATAAATTTGCCAATCAGCAGGATGACAGTGGCAATTAATACGGTACTAGCAATAGGAATATGGACTTCTTTACCGAAAATCTTAAAATTGATGTCGCCCGGCAAACGGCCAATACCAAGCTTCTGCAACCAAGGAATGGTTGAAGAGAAAACACATAAGGCGACAAACGTAACTAGAATCCAACGCATTTGTTCATTTTGTCATACATTCGCTTTCCTAGGCTTATGGATAA
Source organism: Burkholderiales bacterium (assembly GCA_021205255.1). Classification (GTDB taxonomy): domain Bacteria; phylum Pseudomonadota; class Gammaproteobacteria; order Burkholderiales; family Burkholderiaceae_F; genus JAJPXW01. The sequence continues at coordinate 16,539 of JAJPXW010000090.1, read as the reverse complement.
GGTCATCTTATGGAAACACCCGACTATTTTTTGTTTTCAGAACATTACAGAAAGATTTTTATTAAAAATTACGTGGGTCACTCAGTAATAGGAGTCTATCCGCACGAGAGGATAGCTTCGCAAAAAGTCAGGGTCCATCTCGAAGCCTGGGTAAAGGATGAACCGACTAACGACGAGCTTGCAAAGACTGTTGACTACGACAAACTATTGGAAGCTATCTCTCAAGCGCTAAAAGAAGGCGCCTACTTGCAAGAGAAGCTAGCTGAAAACATAGCAAACAAGTCTCTCATGATTTCAGGAGTACATGCCGTTAGAGTGAAGACTGAGAAAATGGAAATCCAACCACATGGCGTATCGGTAGGTGTGGAAATTTTTCGTACCCACGATACTGTAAAGAGTATTTGATCCACATTAGCCCTCCCGACTCTAGGAATCTATGAATACCGAACCTGAACCCCAAAAGGAAGATCAAGAAGAACCCCAATAGGTAGTAAAACAAGAATAATGACAAATTAAAGAAGTATCTCTTCCGAAGCAGAAAGTCTATCCGAACAGTCATCGGCTTTCCTTTGAGAATCGGAAACTGGAAAAGCGCCTAGTACGCCTGTGCGCTAAAGCCATTACCGATTACAACATGATCGAAGAAGGCGATAAGGTGATGGTTTGCGTGTCTGGAGGTAAGGACAGCTACGCTTTATTGGATGCTCTAGTACGTTTAAAAGGAAGGGCTGAAATAAATTTCGATTTGCTTGCCTTTGCAGTCGACCAGCATTTACCAAATTTCCCCCGGGAAACTTTGATTAGGCATTTCGAAAAAATTGGCGTCCCCTACCTTATTGAGGAGCAGGATACTTATTCAGTCATAAAAAGAAAATTTGACAATCCGAGGCAATACTGCTCTCTTTGTTCAAGAATGCGCCGGGGCATCATCTATAGGGTAGCAACTGAACAAGGCTGTCCCAAGATCGCACTAGGTCACCACATGGACGATGCGGTTTCTACTTTCCTTATAAATATGTTCTATGGAGGTCGTATTAAGTCGATGCCTCCGAAGTTGCTTAGCGACGTAGGCGAACATGTAGTGATCCGGCCGCTTATTTACATGCGAGAAAAAGAGCTGGCTAGATGGAGCAGGGCAATGGGCCATGAGATTATTCCCAAGCTCTGCGGGGCTGACGACCGTGTCCGGCGAGAAATGAAGGAATTTATGGCAAAACTCGACAGAGAGTCTCCTGGCCGTGTCTACAACATATTTAGAAGCTTAGGCAATGTGGTTTTATCCCATCTTCATGACCAGAACATATTCGATTTTATTAATTTGAAACCTAGAGATACCTCTGATACTTAATATTACTAACTGATAGCCCATTATCACCCCCTCTGTAGTCTTCAGTTAAAGGGATGGCTCAATAATATAAGCCAAAGATTTGAACTGGAGGGAAGTCTTATCGGTATGTTTTGACTTGGTAGAGGGCGATGATGCAAAGAAAAATAAAAGAATTCACTAGCTATATAACAAAGTTTTCCAAGAAAGCTATTTGGGTCTTGGCTATAGGGGCTGCCGGTACTTCGGTTGCACAAACCCAGTCGGAACTCGGACCTAACTATTTCGGTACTCCTATGTTCAGTTATTGGGAAGAGGCGGATTTGGCGAAAAGCGGTACGAAAGGATATTTTGGAGGTCGCCTGACGTTGCCACAGGGAGCCGAAAAGTGGCCGGAAGAATTTAGAGAGCAGTTAAAGCAATACAAAATCTCCCACTTCTCTTCTAGACAGACTATCAATCAAAATGAAGTACCTGATGAAATTAATTCGTTT
>JAJPXW010000090.1:0-14711 GCA_021205255.1 Burkholderiales bacterium | reverse complement strand
AATCGTTTCCGTACTACGAACTTCCTACTCTTAGCACGGAAAGCGTAAAGATTCAAATGAAGAGGGTGGCTCGGGAAAGAGAAATTACTGAAGAACAACTTGAAGAGCTTGTCAATAAGCACGAAAAGAAATCTCAATGGGCAGTTTTTATTGATCCGTGGATAAATATTCAGGAATTAAACAGAGATTTAGATCAAGTATTCCCATTTCCAATACCTGAGCCAAAGCCAGTGGAAGTTGCGAAGACCAATACCAACGCTAAGAAGAAAGTTCAAGTCGTAATAAGGAAGCCTAAGAGCAAAGTTCAGACAGCAAAAACGACTAAAACTGCAACAGCATCTAAGGCTGTGGCTACATCTAAAACTGCGAAGACGACAAAAACCGTTGCTAAGACTTCCATTGTTTCAAAGAAGAGCACTAAGCAGGCAGCTAATAAAACTACGAAAACAGTTAAGGGTTAATGTATTCTTCTGAAACAAATAGATTCAAAAATGTTTTATTTTGGTGGGGATATCCTGCACTATGCAAAAGTCGTAAAAAACCAATATATATGTGGTAAGAAGCAGATAGATAGTTGATATTGCCCTCGTTTTAATGCTAATTTCCCCTTTTTGGAACTTCTTGTAAAATACCGCCTTGCCTTTGAAATTACCTTTAAACAGAGGTTCCTTTGAAAAAAGAATTCGATAAATTTGAACAACTACTAATGGATTCGTTTTATGCGGCAATTAAAGCCGCAGATCCACATAAAGTTGTGGCACCTCACATCCCAGTGAATTTTGAGGGGAGAGTGATCGTTGTTGGTGCCGGAAAAGCAGCCGCAAGCATGGCTGCTGCAGTAGAGGAAGCTTGGCCAAATAAGGAACTGACTGGAGTTGTTATAACTCGGCATGGATATTCGGAACCTACTAAAAAAATAAGAGTGCTTGAAGCCTCACACCCCATTCCCGACGAGTCTAACCTGTACGCCACACAGGAAATGATGAAAATGGTTGATCAGTTGCATGAGGGCGACCTTATGCTTGCATTGATTTCAGGAGGTGGCTCTGCTTTGCTGTCAATGCCAGTGGAGGGGGTGACCATCGACCATATACGTCAAGTTACTTCAGATCTTCTAAAGTCCGGCGTCCCAATTGACCAAATTAATGCAGTACGTAAGCACGTATCCCAGGTCAAAGGTGGACGCCTTGCCTTGGCTGCTAGAGCAAAGGGTGCGGATGTGTTAGCTTTGATTATTTCCGATAGCGTCGGTGATAATCCTTCGGACATCGCTTCCGGTCCATGTGCGGAAGACTTCTCTACCTACGCTGATGCACTCTGGTATCTAAGCCAGGCTAAAGTTGAAGCCCCCAAAGAAATTCTCGAGCATTTAAGAAACGGTGCTAGAGGAATTAATGCGGAAACTCCAAAGATCGGAGATGTCCGTATGAGAAGCGTCAAGAACAAGATCATCGCTAATTCGTTCAAGGGGTTGCAATCGGCCTCCTCCTTCTTTAAGGAAAAAGGCATGCGACCTGTCATTATTGGCGACAATATTGTGGGCGAAGCTAAAGCAGCAGCCCAGCAAGTTTCCAGAAAAGTGCGACTTGAGCTTTCAAAGCCCAGAAGAAAGCCTGTTGTTCTTCTTTCCGGAGGTGAGTGCACAGTCACTTTATCGCATGGAAGAATTGGAAAAGGCGGACCTTGTCAGGAATTTCTCCTTGCGTTAGCTAATGAGTTACGAGGCGAGAACATCTACGCTATTGCAGCCGATACCGATGGTGTAGATGGTAATGTCGAATGCGCTGGCGCTATGCTCAGACCCGACTCCATGACTCGTGCGACTTACTTAAATATGGATGCCGCCCAGTATCTAAAAGAGCATAATGCTCATGCGTTCTTCGCGAAGCTCGGCGATCTACTTGATACTGGACCCACTAGAACTAACATCAACGATTACAGGGCAATATTGATACCCTAGGATCATTTGAAATTGGCCTCTTTGCGAGGCCTTTTTCTGGCGATTTATTCTCTATTCCTAACGGTACTTCACAATACTTATGGAAGCTATTGGTGTGTCTGGTCTATTTTTCGTTCTTGGATAGTTACGGAACCATTAGGACCGGATAAGTCAATGCAACATTCAGGAGTGAGAACCACTGTGTTGGGTTTAGCAGGTGGCTCGGCAATTAGATTTCCAGTCTTTTGGTCGGTCTTTATTTTGACTACCTTTTTATCTTGGATCCAATTCGGATACGGTGGACTGGCAAGTAAGTACAGAACTGCCATAAGCGCATCCATACAAGGCTGCGAAATGGTGCGATCCACTTTTCGACTAGCGAATTCTTCCTGTAGTAAAGATATTGGCATTGCGCCTTGCAAGCGATCTATTTCCTCGACTTTCTTATCCACGTAGATTCTGGAAGCGTTATGCCAAAGTGAAAGGATGTCGATTTTTTCCGGGTCATAATTTTTGCCAAAAAGCAAAAACTGTAATGAGAAGAACTGCTTTGTTGCTCCTTCAGGCTTTTGCGACAAAGTTTCTGGACCACTGTAGTACTTAATGACTTCCTCCTCAGAAAGTTTTGGATTGGCCATTATCATCACACCCCAGAACCTCTCGCTTTCCACTGGAACGTACATTGGTAATCCATGCAACGAGTAGAAGAGCTCTATTGGTATTGACTCAGCGGTAGCGCCATGAAGATCCTGGCTTGCCCTGAAGCTAGGTATGGACATTACGATGGTCTGGGTGTACTGCCAGGCAATTAAAGCACCGAGTAATCTAAAAGTAGGGAGTTCCGCATCATATGGGAGACCCCACTGCTTTTCTGCAATGGATTCTTCGTTTCCTTTCGGCTCGCAGTAATAAAGATAGTCCGGATAAGATAGCTGAGCGCCAGTTTTTGTCTTCAGTAAGCCTCTATGTATTGCGTCCCCAACTAATCCTCCAGTATCGGGAATCAAGAGACTGTAGGAGTCTCCTAGAAGAGTCTCGACTGCCTTTTCATTATGATTATTTTCAGCGCTCAAGTTTTCAAGGAACTTTTTGAAGTCTGCGTTAGTGGCTGGAGAAAGGTAATAGGTGTGTTGGGAGTTCTCGTCTTGCATGATTTAAGTACCGAAGTATTACTTGTCCAAAATGCATATAGGGCTATATAAAAATGCTAACAGTAAGTTGGCATAGTTTTCTAAAAATGCCATGTCTTGAATAGAGGAAGTCTAGAGGAAACCACTTTCCCCTTAGCCACTAATTTAATGGCAATCCATCAAGGTATTCGCCCCAACGCTCAAACGTGTTGGAATACGTCCGCTCCTTATAATAACTGTCCATTTTCCATTTCCATTAATTGCCGTTTAAAGGAGACCGCTTGGTCTATTGCCATAGCGGAAAAAATGACCAGCTCTACTACTTACCGCCTTAATGGCCCTCGTGCACTTTCGGATTTCAGATCAGAACGCCTAGCCGAAAAAATTAGGAACACTATTCCTCAAGCTGCAACCGTTAACACCTGGCATGTCCATTTTGTTAATGCTTCCTCACCCCTGACTGAAGCTGAAGAGGCCAAGCTAAAAGAAATACTTGACTATGGGACGGAAGCCTTGCATACCTCTTCTAAAGCGAGGTTTTTAGTAGTTCCACGCCTTGGAACAGTATCGCCTTGGGCTTCTAAGGCTACGGATATCGTAAAAAACTGCGGTTTGGATAAAGTTCAGAGAGTAGAGCGGGGGACAGTCTACGAAGTTACTTTTACGGAAGATGTAAAGCTGGACAAAGCTGAAAGAAAAGCTATTGAGGAAGCGATTCATGACCGTATGACGGAAAGCGTGGTCGACCCGGACATAGACCCTGCAGAAGTTTTCAAAGAGGCGCAGGGTGAACCCATGAAGTCCGTAGATATTCTTAAAGAGGGGGCGGACGCTCTTCGAAAGGCGAATGTTGAATTGGGACTGGCGTTAAACGAAGAAGAAATTAACTATTTAGTGGATGCCTTTACAAAGCTCAACCGTAATCCTACGGATGTTGAGCTCATGATGTTCGCACAGGCCAATTCCGAACATTGCCGTCATAAGATCTTCAATGCCGAATGGACAATTGATGGCCAAAAGAAGCCAGAGACGCTATTTGGAATGATTCGCCAAACCCATAAGGCTCATCCGATTGGTACGTTGGTCGCCTATTCGGATAACGCCGCAGTGTTTGAAGGCAATGAGACCGCTCGCCTCTATCCTCGTGGCAACGAAGAAGCCAAGGGAGGAAGAGCATATTCCTATGGAATGGAAAATACGCATTCTGTCTTTAAGGTGGAAACCCATAATCATCCGACTGCGATTTCGCCTTTTCCAGGTGCAGCCACTGGATCAGGTGGCGAAATTAGAGATGAAGGAGCTACTGGTCGGGGAGCACGTCCAAAAGCCGGATTGACTGGTTTTTCAGTATCGGCCTTAAATATTCCTGGCTATGGACAGGATTGGGAAGATGATAAAGACGTTACTAAAAGCGGTGGCGATTCTTCGCGTGCTGGAATTTTGTACGGATCTCCCGAGCGACTTGCCTCTTCACTGGAAATAATGACAGAAGGACCTATCGGTGGAGCATCATTTAATAATGAATTTGGTCGTCCTAACCTTTTAGGCTATTTCAGAGCTTTCCAGGCAAATGTGGCTGGGCGCCGGTATGGATACCACAAGCCAATTATGCTGGCCGGTGGTCTTGGCAACATTACGGAAACGCAGGTCCATAAGCTTAATCTTCCAACAGGGACTCTACTAGTCGTGCTAGGTGGTCCTGGCATGAGAATTGGTATTGGCGGTGGTGCCGCCTCCTCCATGGCTTCAGGAGCAAATGACGAAGCTCTTGACTTTGCTAGCGTTCAGCGTGGCAATCCTGAAATGGAAAGAAGAGCCCAGGAAGTTATCGATAGATGCTGGTCGGCTGGGGAAGATAACCCCATACTTGCAATTCACGATATCGGAGCTGGCGGTCTTTCAAATGCTATGCCGGAACTTGCCGATATCTCTGGGAAAGGTGCGGAACTCGATCTAAAGAAAGTGCCTCTGGAAGAAAGTGGCATGAGCCCACTTGAAGTGTGGTGCAATGAATCTCAAGAAAGATATGCGCTTGCCATTGATCCTAATAAATTAGAGCAATTCGAGGAATATTGCAGACGCGAGCGCTGTCCTTACGCCATCCTTGGTGAGATAAGCGAACATGACAACTTGATCGTCAAGACCGAGAAAGGCAAACCTCATGCAGTTGAAATGCCAATGAGCGTTCTTCTAGGTAAGACTCCACGCATGCATAGGGATGTAGCTTCAGAGAAACCTCAAACTTGCAAAACAAATCTTGAAGTGGATTTGTCGAAAGTGTTGAAGGATATTCTTCGACATCCAACTGTCGCTAATAAGAAATTCCTTATCACGATAGGTGATAGAACAGTTGGAGGTTTAAGCGTACGCGATCAGATGGTCGGTCCTTGGCAAGTACCGGTGGCCGATGCTGCTGTTACATCGCTAGGCTTTCTCACCTTTGCGGGTGAAGCGATGGCGATAGGGGAAAAAGCGCCACTGGCTATTTTCAATCCTCCGGCGGCTAGCAGAATGGCAATTGGCGAAGCCCTGACTAACCTTGTGAGTGCCGATATTGAACTTGACCGTATTATTTTGTCTGCCAATTGGATGGGAGCGTGTGGTAAACCAGGTCAGGATGCCGCGCTTTACTCCGCAGTTGAAGCCGCTTCGCAATTCAGCCAGGAATTAGGAGTCAGTATCCCTGTCGGTAAAGACTCACTTTCCATGAGTACTTCCTGGAAAGAAGGCACTGATAAGGAAAAGAGCGTGGTGTCTCCAGTCTCTTTAGTGGTTTCAGCGGCCGCTCCAGTCAAAGATGTCCGCAATAGCCTTACCCCAATGTTTGAAAAAGACGTTCTTGACAGCTCCTTGCTCTTAATTGATCTCGGCGGTGGCAGGAACCGCATGGGTGGTTCCATCTTTTCGCAAGTGACGCAAAGTTTCGATTCGGAAACTCCGGATGTAAACCATGCAGAAGACTTGCAGATGTTCTTGAAGACAATTAGGGCTCTTGCGAAGAAAGGTGCAATTCTTGCCTATCACGATAGAAGCGATGGTGGACTTATCACTACGCTGTGCGAAATGATGTTCGCTTCTCGCCTAGGGGTAGAGATGGTAGCCGATAGCCTTCTGGCAAATGGCAAGAGTTTAGCTTCGGCTCTTTTCAATGAGGAACTGGGTGCAGTCATTCAAGTGGTGCGTGGTAGAGCTGCCGAAGTAAAGAAGGAATTCGAAGCAGCTGGTCTTGGCAATTCACTTTTCTACTTAGGAAATATTCAACAAGCTCAAGAACTTACGATTTATGTAGAAGGCGAATGCGTACTAACCGAAGAAAGAGCCGAACTAGAGAGGATTTGGTCGGAAGTCTCCTGGCAGATGGCTAAGAGACGAGACAATCCAGAATGCGCCGATAGCGAGTACGGACTTATTAGCGACAATGAACATAATGGTCTGGTAGTCGCGCTTGGATTTAATCCCGATGAAAACATTTCATTGCCTTTCGTCAATATTGGCGCCAAGCCTAGAGTTGCCATTCTTCGTGAGCAGGGAGTCAATAGTCAGAATGAAATGGCTAGTGCTTTTATTCAGGCCGGATTTGATTCAGTCGATTTGCATATGACCGATCTTATTGAAGGACGGGCTAATTTGTCTGAATTTAATGGATTGGCCGTCTGCGGTGGCTTCTCCTATGGAGACGTACTAGGCGCTGGAGGTGGATGGGCAAAATCGGTTCTTTACAACCCTGAGCTTCGTGAACAGTTTAGGAAGTTCTTTGAAAACTCTTCCTCTTTCACTCTTGGTGTATGTAATGGTTGCCAGATGGTTTCGCAGCTTAAGGAACTTATCCCTGGTGCGCAGAACTGGCCGACTTTTGAGAGAAATCTTTCAGAACAGTTCGAAGCCCGATTGGTTAACGTAAAAATTCTTCCTTCTCCTTCAATCTTTTTTAAAGGAATGGAAGGTGCCACTTTGCCGATCGTGAGTTCCCATGGAGAAGGAAGGGCGTTCTGGAAAGATACCTTTAACGAAGAAAAAGCTATTACGGCAGCTTGCTTTGTCGATTCCATGCAGAATCCTACGGAAACTTATCCATTGAATCCAAATGGTTCTCACCTAGGAAGAACAGCTTTTACGACTGAAGATGGCAGAGCCACTATATTGATGCCTCATCCAGAAAGAAGCTGGCGCTCGATCCAGCTCTCGTGGAAACCAAGTGCGATAGGAGAGACTTCGCCATGGGCTCGTATCTTCCAAAATGCAAGAGCTTGGATAGGTTAGAGTCGGAGCTGAATTTAATCGTATGCCAGGTTTTATTCAGGTTTGCCAAACTTTACAGACTTTAATCAGTATCGGGGCTAGGCCTGGCAATTTAAATCTGTTTCCGTTAGGGCATAGGTATTTCTTTGGAATTGCTCTCTTTAACCTTTGTCAATATTGGACAATAGGTTATTGAGATAACTTGGATAAGGATAGTACGCAATGGTTTTTGAGCAGTGGGTTGCATTTGCCATAGCATCGATCATTATTTCCTTAGCTCCGGGGCCGGATAATATCTTTGTACTCATGCAGTCCGTTATTTACGGGCGGACTGCGGGGTTTAAGATTATCAGCGGTCTTTGCTCAGGATTACTGATACATACTTTCCTAGTCACCATCGGAGTTTCTGCACTTATTAGAGCATCGCCTTCAGCTTTTTTAATCCTCAAGATTGCTGGAGCAGCGTACCTTGTGTATCTTGCGGTTCTAGCTTGGAAAGCACCAGCAGCCTCATTAGAAGAAAAGACTGGCGTGACGAAGAAACCTATGACTTTCTGGACCTGGTGGAGACGAGGGTTCATCATGAATCTGACGAATCCCAAGGTCATTGTTTTCTTCTTGGCTTTCTTTCCTCAGTTCGTATCCGATAAATATAGCTATCCCTTGCAAATGATCATCATGGGAATCACTTTTATCGGAGCTACAGTCTTGGTTTTCGGGGCATGCGCTATCTTTGCCGAAATGGTCAGAAGAAAAGTTTCTTCCCCAGAAGTACAGCGTTGGATCAATAGAACAGGAGCGACTATTTTTGTATTACTTGCCGCTAATCTTGTTTTTGCAGTTGAATAGAGTAAATGAAAGGAAATGGGCGCCGATATAACCTTTCTCCTCTGGATGCTATAAGGTCGACTGATCGAAATCGTAGACAATTAAAAGGGCACGTGGACGTGCCCTTTTAAGTGTTAATCAACAAATTGCGTTACTAAGCTGTAGGCGGATTTGTTGGAGGCGTAGTAGGAGTTGAGCCGGAAGTTGGTGCCTGTGGTGCCTGTGGTGCCTGCGGTGCCTGAGGAGCAGGGGCTACTGGAGCTGTTGGAGCTGAGGCTGCTGCTGCAGTGGCAGGACCTACTGTTTCAGTTACTACGATACTGGCCTGGTCCTTATTGAACTGACGAACTTTCATGCCGACAAGAACGACTGTCCAGCCATCAAATATAAGTTCGATAGCGATAAACACACCGAAGATATAAGGAGCAGTAAGAGGCCAACCCCACCATAGGCATCCACCAAGAATGATAGAAATAATGGCGGAGAGCAGTAAAAGACCCCAATGTTTAGCTTTCATGTTTGTAAAGGCAATCCATGCCTTTACAAGACCTGCGGCAATAAAGTAAGAAGCCAGGAATAGAACTAGTGTCTCATCTGTCGGTACTGGATAGAGCATAAAGAGCAGACCGCAGACTGTGGTCAGTATAGCTAGGATTATTGATCCAGTACGTGGCTTCCATCCATGGGCACGCCAGAAGATAACTATTCCAGTTATGCCACTAACAAATAGCATGGCGCCGAGGAAAATAGTTACGAATGAAGCGAACGCAAATGGATAGATCAATCCAAGTACGCCAAGAACAATGCAGAAAATGCCCCACCCGATCATGGAGCCAGTGCGCTCCTTAAGCGGGATAATAAGTTCTTTGAGTACACGATCGCCTGTTACTCCAGAGAGAGGATCAGGCTTATCAGTGATTGTGTTATCGGACATGATGCCCTCCTAATTAAACTGTCCATTATTATGCATATAAACCCTTAGAAGGAGGGGAGAGGTTAACCGCTATGAGCGGAAATGATCATGAATGGTGATCCTCAAAGCTTTTAAGGAAAGATGAACTTCGATAACTAGAAACAGCGTAGACAATACGATAAAGACGACTGCCGTTAGAAGAATAGTGGCTTTCCACACATCTAAATCGAGATCTAGGAAGTGCTCAAGAATAGTAACTAGCACTAATGAACCACTTAAAGCCGCCGAAATAGTTACCGCAAGAATGGCGTTCTTTAAGAGATGTGTTCTCTCATAGATTAGAGTAATTGATCTTTCTAGTTTCGGATCACGCCTAGGCCGTATCTTCCTTCTTTCTTTCAATAGATCCCTTACACGGTCTGTGGTGTGCGTATAGCGAGCCGACATACCGAGTAGAAGAAGTCCAACGCCTGAAATTAGAGTAATTGGGGTCAAGGCGTTTGCAAGCGTGGCGGCGTATTCGATGTTAAGCATGCTGATTTCCTCTACTCCGGACGGTCATGTTGGTGGACACGCAAGGCAAGGGCGTTAGTTGAAGAAGAAACTTCGGCTACATAGATGCAACTGCCGATCACGATGAAGATGACGGAAACGAGTAGCATCATGGACTTCCAGAGGTCGAGATTTATATTAAATAGATGCTCGAGAATGATGAATAAAACCTGCAAGCTACTGAATGCGGCGGAAAGGGCTACTGTCATAACTCCATTTTTTAGCAGAACCGCACGTCTAAAAATTAGACGGATTGAATTTTCCAGTTCCTCGTCGATTTCATCGGGATGCTCTTCGCTTTCGGCTAAAAGATCGCGGATACGCGTCGTGGCGTGGCCATATCTGTTAGACATGGAAACAAGGAGAAGTCCTACTCCCGAAATCAGCGTAATAGGCGCTAAGGCGTCCGCTAAAGTTTCTGAAAATTCAAACATTTCCGTGACTTTCCTTCCCTTGTTTAAAGATTTTGCTAAACGGAGGATTTTAAATGGCTGGAAAGAGAATCCTACAGTTGGAAATTAAGCTTCTAAATTAAAGACCATATTTCTTAAATGCCACGATTCACATTTTCCAAGCTATAGAAATTGACATTTAGAACCAATAAAATACCCACGTAACAAAATATAAACATATGAGGGAAGCAACTGGTGAATCTAACTGGTCAATTCTTGATCGCAACCCCTACTATGGTAGATCCGTATTTTTCTGATTCTGTGGTTCTTATTACAGAACACAAGGATACAGGCGCAGCAGGGTTTGTCATTAATAAACAACTTGATGCGACAATTCAACAACTCTTAATGAATCAGGATCTTGATAGCCCTGAACTTCTTCAGTTCGTCTACTGGGGCGGTCCGGTAGGCCAAAGGAGCGGAGCGGTAATTCATAACGGAGATAGCGTATGGCAGGCGACTGAAAAGGTACTGCCTGATATTTCAGTTACGTTAAGCATGGACATCGTCGATGCGATAGCTAGTGGAAAAGGTCCGGATAAATACATTGTCACTCTTGGCTATAGTGGCTGGTCGCCTGGTCAATTGGAAGATGAGCTGGCAGGAAATGCGTGGCTTACTGCACCAGCTTCTAGCGCCATTATTTACGACACGCCTTTGAAGGATCGCTATGAAGCCGCTTTAAAGCTTCTTGGTCTAGATTCTTCCATGCTGAAGTCGTTTTCGGATTCGTTAGGTCATGCCTGAGTTTCGAAAAGATGTTCCGCAAGCTCTTCGAGATGCCCTTGGAAAAGAGGGGATCGTCATTGCCTTCGATTACGGTCGTGCCCGGATTGGCGTGGCGGTAGGCAACTCCGTTTCTTGTACGGCTCGACCCCTCTATGTAATTTCCTGGAAAACAGCCAAGCAGAAGTGGAGCGAAGTAACGCAAATCCTAAAGGACTGGTTGCCAAGCGTTGTAATTGTGGGCGTACCTCGGCACAAGGATGGCAACCCGAACTCATTAACCCAAGAATGTAAGAATTTTGCCGCAGAAATCTCACGAAGGTACAAAATCTATACGGTAGAGACCGATGAAAGGTATTCTTCCGTTGAGGCTCAGGAATACACGGACTCTACAGGGACCATTGACGATGTTGCAGCGCAAGTAATTTTGGAGCAATGGTTTAAGGAAACTTTTCTTCTTTCTTCGCATTAGAAATGAGAGCAGTAATAGGAGTTATTCGCATAGTCGTACTTTTGACTTTTTCGTTGTGGCTGCTGTTAATGGCCCGTACGAAGTACCAGTGGGAAGACGCAGCTGGCAAAGGTCGCATGGAGATTTTCTACAACAAGTTGCTTCTGCGACTTTGTGGGTTAAAGTACAGGAGCGTTGGGCATCTCCCAAAAAGCGTCGCTGAATGTGGATTAACTGAGAAGGCTCCAGGCATGGTAGCCGTGGCTAACCACATCTCCTTTCTTGACATTTTTACTTTGCAGGCTTCTAGTGCGTCTAAGTTTATTGCCAAGGCGGAAATTGCAAAGTGGCCAGTTTTTGGTGCCATAACGACTGCAATAGGGTCAATCTACATTAATCGCAGGTCTCGCAAGGCAATATTGGAAGTCAACGAAGTCATTAAGAAAACCTTAGAGAAAAGGGAAGTCGTAGGGCTTTTTGCCGAAGGCACAACTACTTTTGGAAATTCCCTGTTGCCTATCAAATCCAACTTCTTTAAAGCTCCATGCGAAATCGGGGCAACCATCCAACCAATGCTGATTGTTTACACAAGCTACGGTAAACTTACCGAAAGGTATTCTTTTGCTGCAGGGATGCCGTTATTCACGGCTTTATGGAATGTGACAACTACTCCTGGTGGAGAAGTAACTATCCATTTCCTGGAGTCATTTTCAGCCGCTGGACTCGATCGCCATGAGGTCGCAAAGCGTTGCGATGAGCTGATGAGAGCTCGTATAAAAGAGATATGGGGCGATAAATATATAGAGTCTGATCCTAGAGTGAATCAATATCTTAAAAAGATTACGAGTACTCGTTAACTGCCAGCAGTTCGAAGACTGGATGAAAGCATTAAGAAGACTTCGAAAATTATCAAAGTGACATAGAAGGGTGGTTAAAACCACCCTTTGAACTAATAATTTAGAGTCTTATTTCATTGATTCGGCTGCATTCTTAGCCGCATGGCGTCCAGAATAGGAAGCAAATCCAAAGGCGTGGCCGGAAGACCAAGTGGTGTAGGTCGGCCCGACCATGTCGGAGACTTCCAGACCTGCTGCATAAAGGCCTTTAATCGGTTTGTTGTTCTTGTCGAGAACCTGGTGGTCTCTGTTCGTTCTTAAACCGCCGTAAGAGCTAAAGAAGTAGGACTTGAGCTTAATGGCGTATAGGTTCTTGGTATCCAGCGGACGCAAATAGGCTTTTTCCTTGAAGAACTGGTTATCGTGCTCCTGCTCGCACCACTTGTTGTATTGATCTATGGAAGCCGCTAGATTCTTTTCCGGCACATTGATTTCCTTGGCTAGCTGCTCGACGGAATTGGCCGCTTTGAAACTTTCGCTATTAAGAGAAATAGCTTCGTCTATTTCCTTTTGCAGGTTCGGAAGTTTCTGCCCGACTGGAACAATGACGCCGATGCCGGAGTCAATTCCCTTTTCCATCATGTACTTAACTTGCGAGCCATCGAAGATGCTCCAGGCGTAGTGATCGTATTGCGAATAGATGGCGTTTGCCGCCTGGCTAAATGAGAAAGCTACGCCTTCATTAGTGAAGCGGTTGCCGTCGGAATTCACCCAAAGCGCCGCTGGTTGCCAGGAGGTAGTGTACAGGTTGCTAATAAATTTGATGCCCGTTCCTTCGGTTCCATAGTGTCCCACAAAAGAGACAGGACCCATCTGTGCACCAATATCCAAAGCCATCTGGATGCCATCACCGGTTTTATTCATATTGACCGAGGATTTCCATCCTTCTGGATCTTTATGTGCCCAGGCTTCGACTTTCTTGGGATCATCTCCAAAACCGCCTGAGGCCAAAATGACAGCCTTTGCATCCTGAATTTGCGACTAAAGCGTTAAATTCATCCTCCGGAGGCAAATAATAGGATTTTTGCCTCCGTCAATTTAGCACAGGAATTTATCGTTTTTCCATTTGGCATCGCCTAGGAATTTTGACTGCCTGGAAAGTGGCGCAAGCCACCTTCACATGGAATTTCCATCCCGGCACTTGAGAGTTTCACCTGGAAAGTAGGATACATCCAATCAGGAACCAATTAAGCACTTAAGTAACTGCCCTGGCTTAACAATTGCCAATCGCCAGTTAGGTTTACATCCGGCATATTCAAGGTTTCTGCCGTTCACATCATAGTAATTGCATTTACGCCGTAAAAACTCCCAGATCCATAATTAAGGTAAGTTCTTAACCGTAATCGCCGCAATTGGTCGACCTGGATTTTAACTATGGCCGGTTCCGTAATTTCAACACCGAAGTTTCCAGATTGCGGTTTCCATTTACTATCTAGGAAGTGTCCGTTGGATTGCCAACGGTATCCTTATCGGGTTTTATTCCGGCAGTTGAATCCAATTCGGCTTTGTTATCGACATTTGACTGCAAGGACGATACCGTCGGGTTTATGCCAACCGTTTTTTCCAGTTCAGTATTGGTTGACAAACTTTGCGGGTTTTGCATCGCCGCGCTCTCGGCAACTTTATTCTTGCGGGGCCTTCCCCTGGGACGCTTTGGAGCGGCCATCAAGGCGGCTTTTTCCTCCGGCGTCTTGTTCTTGCTACCCTTGGGACGGCCTCTTTTCGGCTTGGCCAGGAGAGCTTCCCTTTCCAAAGTTTTCTTGTTCTTGCTCCCTTTGGGCCTGCCGGGCTTTCTTTTAATCACCGGCGGTAAAGATGCCATGAGCGCTTCTTTTTCCAGGGTCTTCTTGTTTTTACTTCCCTTGGGCCTTCCCCTAGGGCGCTTTGGTGGTTCCGGTTCTGTCTTAATTTTTCTTGGCCTGCCGGGTCCTTCCCTGACTACCAGTGCGGCTAGCTCCACGGGCATTTTTCTTTGCTCGTCCTTTAACCTTGCGCCGCTGTTGACTTCCACGGCCAAAGCTTCCAGCGTGGCTGGCCTGACGCCGAAACTTTTAAGAAGCTGGAGAGTCTTGCCGGAGGCGTTGTGTATCGCCTCGTACAAATTGTCCCGGCCCATGTGCAGCACGATCGAGTTGAGCTCCCGGATGGCAAAGTTGGTGGCTAGTCCAAACTTCTTGCAGGCGGCTTCGAAATAGGTTCTTAATATGGTGGAGACGAACCCCACCGCGAACTTGCCCTTCACAGACTCGTCCGAGTGTACTCTTGCCGAATCGTACCCAAGCTGCGGTTTCAGGAACGAGAATCCTTTTTCGGAATTATCCCTGAGGTAGTAGATTTGCCTGATGGTGGCCGCATCCATCTCCATGGAGGACGCGATGGCGCTGAAGCCCTTGGAGTCCACGGCCTTTTGCAGGTTTTCATAGTTTATTTCAACTTTAAGATTTTCATTCTCGTCTTTAATTACAAAGAAATCCTTGAGATGGCCTTTCGCTTCTTTCTCCAGTCCATTCTCCAGCCTTCCCTTCAGGGTCTCCACCTGGTTCGTCAATGTCAGGGCTCGTTCATTGGCATTTGAGCTATCCCAG
>JAJPXW010000264.1 GCA_021205255.1 Burkholderiales bacterium | reverse complement strand
GATATTCCCGAATTGTTTAGTCAAACATAACCCAAACAAAAAGCGACTTAGGTCGCTTTTTTTGCAACATTAGCAATAAACGAAAACTATTAAAGTCCAATGGTTAATGCTTTTGCTTTGCTAAAATTCACCGACATTTATAGAAAATAATTAACGAGAAGATTTTACATGTTTACAACTTCTGAGATTCGTTCGACTTTTCTGAAGTTCATGGAATCCAAAGGTCACACTATCGTGCCTTCAAGCCCCGTTGTGCCAGGAGATGACCCAACGCTCCTATTCACAAATGCAGGCATGAATCAGTTCAAAGATGTATTTCTCGGTTTTGACAAACGCCCCTACAAGACGGCGACAACCGCTCAGAAGTGCGTCCGCGCTGGTGGTAAGCACAATGACTTGGAAAACGTCGGCTATACGGCCAGGCATCATACATTTTTTGAAATGCTTGGCAATTTCAGTTTTGGCGATTATTTCAAGAAGACTGCAATTACAAACGCCTGGGAGCTACTAACACAGCATTATAAGTTGCCCCCAGAGAGGCTTTATGCGACGGTTTATGCCGATGATGATGAAGCCTATAACATTTGGCTTAAGGATGTCGGACTGCCACCTGAAAGAATTATCCGTATTGGAGACAATAAAGGAGGGAAGTTCGAATCGGATAACTTTTGGGCAATGGGTGACACAGGACCATGCGGGCCTTGTTCTGAAATTTTCTATGACCACGGTCCAGAAGTTGCAGGTGGTCCTCCTGGAAGCCCAGACGAAGATGGCGACAGGTACATGGAGATCTGGAATTTGGTCTTCATGCAGTACAACCGCGATGAAAAAGGTGAATTGCACCTACTTCCTAAGCCTAGTGTAGATACAGGCATGGGACTTGAGCGCATAGCGGCAGTTCTTCAAGGTGTTCATACCAACTATGAAACGGACCTTTTCCGCAACTTGATGAAAGCTGTCGTCAAAGCCGTTGAAGATGCTGGTGCAGAAAACGTCGATCCAATGTCTCCTTCGGTCAAAGTGATTGCCGACCATATCCGGGCCTGTACATTTATTATTGCCGACGGCATCGTGCCAGGAAACGAAGGCCGCAGTTACGTGCTACGAAGAATCGCCCGGCGTGGAATGAGACATGGCTTTAAGCTCGGAGCTAAGAAACCTTTCTTTAGTAGCTTAGTTAGAGCCGTCGCCAAGGAAATGGGGCATCAATATCCGGAGATTACCAATCCTCGAATTCAAGAAGTCCTGAAGCAGGAAGAGCTTCGGTTCTCACAGACTCTGGCAAACGGCATTGAAATTCTTAATGAAGCCCTTGCAGATGGTCAAACTGTTCTTCCTGGTGAAGTTGCGTTCAAACTTCATGACACTTACGGATTCCCAGTTGACCTAACTGCTGACGTATGTCGTGAAAGAGGCATCACTGTCGATATTGCCGGTTTCGAAGCCGAGATGGCAAAGCAAAGAGAGCTTGCTAAGTCCCAGAGCAAATTTAAGATGACTCAAGGACTTGAATACTCGGGCAAACCTACCAGGTTCTTAGGTTACGAGACTCTTGCAGCACCTTTCTGCAAAGTGGAAGCCATCTATGTCGATGGCGAAAGTGTGGACGAAGCCCTTGCCGGCGAACAGGCAGTTGTGGTCTTTGATAAGACGCCTTTCTATGCTGAAAGTGGTGGTCAAATGGGAGATAAAGGCGTTTTCCGCAATAAGACCAGCATCTTGCAAGTCGATGATGTGTTCAAGATTAAGGCCGATGTTTGGGGACACGATGTTCACGTCCATGAAGGCGAAGTCAAAATTGGAGACTTGTTCGAGGGGATTGTCGATGAAGAAAATCGAGCTGCTACCGCTCGCAACCACTCAGTTACCCACATGATGCACAAGGCTCTTCGTGAAGTTCTTGGTGAACATGTCCAACAGAGAGGCTCAATGGTTAACGGTGAAAGAACGAGGTTTGACTTTGCGCATACTCACCCAATGACCGAAGAGCAGATTTTCCAAGTCGAAGATAAGGTTAATCGAGAAATTCTGGCCAATACCAAAACCATGATGCGAGAGATGCCTTTAGAGGAAGCTCGCAAGACTAGAGCCATGATGCTTTTCGGTGAGAAGTATGGCGATGTGGTAAGAGTATTGAATATTGGCTCAAGCTGTGAACTCTGTGGTGGCACGCATGTGGCACGGACTGGCGATATCGGAATGTTCAAGATCATTTCGGAATCGGCTGTTGCAGCTGGCGTGCGCCGCGTAGAAGCAGTTACTGGTATAAATGCACTGCACTTCACACAGAACCAAGAAGACATGCTCGACCATGTAGCGCATAGCCTTAAATCTCCTGCTACCGATGTAGTCGATAAAGTCGATGAAACTCTAAGCGCCTACAAGAAACTGGAAAAAGAGCTGGAAGCTTTGAAGCTTAAGCTTGCGCAAGCCAACGCTAGCGAAGCGGCCTCGAAGGCTATTGATGTCGATGGCGTCAAAGTTCTGGTCACAGAACTTGATGGAATCGAAACTAAGGCTTTGCGTAATTCCGTTGACGAACTTAAGGATCAGCTGAAGACTGGTGTTGTAGTCCTGATGAAGATCGATGAAGGAAAGGCTAGCATCGCCATTGGCGTTACTAAGAACCTTACGCAAAAGATTAAAGCTGGCGATCTTATGAAATACATTGCTGGTCTGCTTGGTGGTAGAGGCGGTGGCCGTCCTGATTTTGCGCAGGGTGGTGGAAATGCTCCAGCCAATCCAGGTCAGTTCATGGACACTGTAAGGAATCACATTTCTGAAGAACTAAAGAAAGCCTAGTTCTAAGTTCATCCATTAATCCCGCATCGATAAGGCACTTAGCTGAAGTTGATGCGGGATTTTCTTTGCATTTAATTTTTCCCGAGTTCTGCAGACTATTTGATGGGTAATCAATCCTTTAATCTTTGAAAATCAAAGGGTTATGTCTATTTTTAACGACTCAAATTTTCGTATCGTCGTTATCTACTTTTTGCGGTCTGGATCAAGG
>JAJPXW010000037.1 GCA_021205255.1 Burkholderiales bacterium | reverse complement strand
GCATTCATGCCAGCCGAAGGCGAAGCTATTTGCAACGGACCAAATAAAGAGTTGAGTGCCATGTTCCGCCAAGGTCTGCTATATGTTGACGGAGATGGTAACCGCTTCTTTAACGAAGAATTAGCACTTGACTGGCCAACCGCTTCTAACGCAATTTCCCGCACGGGTGAATGGACGTACATCGTATTCGACGATGCAACTAAGAAATCTTTCTCCACTCCAGGCGAAGGTTATCCAAACCCCTGCGGTAATTTCATTCAGCGTGGACAGGCTGCCACTCAGCTTGACGAACTCCTGAAAGCTAACGAAGCCAAGGGCAACGTCTTTATTGGCAATACCATTGAAGAAGCTGCTAAGAAAGCTGGCATGAATCCAGAAACCCTCAAGGCAACCACCGAAGCAATGACCAAGTACGCTAAACAGGGCAAAGACGAACAGTTTGGAAAGAACCCGCAGCTCTTAAGAGCTATCGATAAGGGACCTTTCTACATTGTTAGAGGCAAGATCAATACCTTGGCAAGCCTTAACGGCGTCAAAGTTAACGACGGTCTTGAAGTTCTGGACAAAAACGACCATCCAATTCCAGGTCTGTATGCAACTGGCCATGACGCAGGTGGCGTATATGGCGACTCCTACGACCTCAGAATTGCAGAAGGTGGCGCTTCCTCGTTTGCTATCAATTCTGGACGCCTGGCAGTTAAGGATATCGTTGCTAAGCGAGAAGCATGCGCTACTAAATAAGGACTGATAAGTCTTAATTTTTTCAGCCCACCGAAAGGTGGGCTTTTCTTCGACCTAAGAACGACAATTTTAATCAAAGATAAAGATTGGCCTCTCGTAAAGAGAGGCCTTGTTCTTTTTATCAGATTGAGATTTGGCTTATCCGTCTATATGCCTATATCTTGGATACCAATGGGTCGAGCCATTTCTTGCCGGTCCATCTAAATACTCGCAACCTTTATTCACACCTGGACATTCAGTTCCGGTTTCCTGATGATGCTGTTCATGAGTATAGGTATGATGCCTAAACTCACCAAAATGCGGATCCCGGTGATGGAACATCATGCTCTGGTGATGGTCCGAAGTATCTATTTGGAACTGCTGTGAGAAAGCTTGATAGTCGTCATTTGAAGCGCTGTGTTCCGTGAAGTAGGCGTACACAGATAGCGGTATTAAAGCTATTGCTACTAATATAGCTATTCTCTTCATATGAACTCCTTGGTTTTGGTGTTTTTATTTTATTTTCTACTTTCGAAATTTTCCTCCCTCTTTACCCATTTGTGTATCAATAATATAAAACACTAGGGGTTATTAATTATTGTTAGGCATACGCATGGTTTAAATGAGGGATGCCTTAATAAAAATACAAGGAAATTCCTATTAGTGAATTCCTCTTGATTTTTTTAAATCTATACGAACAAGATAGGCTAAAACTATTGAAAGTTTAATAAGATATTTATCAAAAGCTTTGTCCATCAAGTTGGTAGGTTTTAATAAAGCTCTGGTGGGGATATGGGTAGGCATAACCGCCTTAACATAACAATGATAATTCCAGGCAAACCGAAAGTGGCGCCGTCTATTGGAAATAGTCCAGCGTTTTCTGTCATTGTCTAATTACTTCCCCTCCCCTTTGTCGATTTCGGCTAATCCCTATTTTTGTTGGTTTCGGTTTACCTGGCAGGAAATTGAAACATGGAAAAAATTGGACTCGAAAGCGTCCTTTACCCAATCCTGTTGGTTGTTTAACAAACAAACCTTGACGGGGCTTGAAGGGTCGCTTCTAAAAGTTGTCGATAGGAGGTGCGTTTCCTAACAAAGAATTGGTAAATAAAACCATTCCAATTATGGTTAGCACTCTACCTACTCAACAAAATTTGAGATTTAGCACCCGCTCAGCAAGGTTTTTCCGTATGCCGATGGATCCTTGGTAAAGTTGCGGGAGGAACCAGCGAGGCTTCTCTATCGGGAGTCCTACCGCTCTACAAAGCCCACCGCCAAACCTACCTAGCCAAGGGCTTCAAGGACTTGTCCGAAATAGACAGCACCTGCCCGCCAGTGCTCCGCTAGTTTACTGCATTAGTCCCAAGACTGTCCGGTTGGGCGCGGAGGTATTGGCTATAGGTCGTAAGCTAGGGGAAGCTGCGTTTCGATCTCCTAGAAGCGTCAGTGAAATTCCGGAAGACATGGCTCGCAATCTCAACTGGTTCTTCAATAAATCAATGGGTAGCGAAAGGAACGGTTAAAGTTACCGGCCGCTTTTCTTTTGGCCACAGAGAAGGAACGTCCCGCCCAAGATACCTATGTAGGGTATGCAAGCCAAAGCTTTCCAACGTCCTAATAAAACCTAGCGGAGAATTTTGGTCTACCCGAATGTTTTCTTCAGGTGCTCCTTCCAGTACTGCAAAAGATCCTGGTAGTCCTGGCGCCCGTAAATATCGAGCACTGCGTAGCCCTGCAACGGTTTCATTCCCAGAAGCTGGAAGACTTTATGAATCGGCAGAAAGATGGAGTTGATATCCGTCCCCTCCATAATCGAACCTTTCTCCTTAAAGACCTGCTCCGAAGAATTCCAAGTCGAACTGATTAGGTATTGCCCTTCCTTTCGGGGAGCATCCGCGCTGTCTTCCCCGGAAGAACTGCCGTTAGGTTTCCCGACCATGTTGAAGAGGCCTGCCCGGGCGAAGACTTCGTCCTCGTACTTCTTGAAGGTCCAAGGCGTGCTCAGCCACCAGACTGGGGTCTGGACGATAACTGCATCCGCCTTCCTTATCTTTTCTGCCTCCTTGTTCGGATCGTAGGGATCGGCTACGCGGGTGAGAGCAACTTCGTGACCCATGCTCTCGAGCTCATTCTTGGCTTCGGAGGAGAACCAATGGTTGAAGTCCCCTGCGAGAGCCGGCATTCCCAGGCTGTTTCTAGTACCGCAGTCGAGTATCAGAATCTTCTTCTTTTGCATATATCCTCCGCATTAAAAACAAACAAATCCGTTTCCAATCCGCACAACTGTAACC
>JAJPXW010000240.1:284-3020 GCA_021205255.1 Burkholderiales bacterium | reverse complement strand
CTACTTCAAACCCGATCGTCACGGGGGCTGCGGCGACTTCGTTGACTGGCAGACCCTTTCCCCAAAGCGCAGCCCAATCTCCTTCCTTCACTCCTGGGATATCAGTTATATCAGCAGTGATCATATCCATGGATACGGCACCAACGAGCGGGGCACGCTTGCCATTGATTAAAACATAGCGGTTTTCAACTTGCTGTCTTGGATAACCATCGGCATATCCGCAAGCTATGACAGCTATTTTTGTTGGTCTAGTCGCCACGAATTTAGAACCATAGCCAACAGCTTCGCCCACCTTTAGATCTTGTATAGCTAAGACACCGGCTTTAAATGTCATTACTGGAATGATATTGAGTTCTTTTGAAGTGACATTCATATCCGGACTTATACCATACATGGCAATTCCAACTCTGACTGCGCATTCTTCACCGACATCGTGCCACAACACGGCCCCTGTGTTGGAGAAGCATTTCTTCATGTCGTCAGGCAAGTCTTTCAACCTTTCTAGTTGCTTCACTACTGGCAAAACACCAGTTTTTGGATAGGAAGATTCGGCATTGGCAAAATGAGTAACGATATCGGATACTTCCACATAGGGAATTTCTCTAAGCTGTTTTAGCGCATCTTCAACTTTTTCTGGCGGAAAACCAAGCCTATTCATACCGGAATTGACTTTCAGATGCACTTTAATGACATTAATCGCCTTATAAGCTTTTAATTCATCGATCTGCCACTGTGAATGAACCACAATTTCAAAGGCCTGCTTATCAATTTCAGGAAGGTCCTGAGGGTCAAAAAAACCTTCGATTAATAAAATTGACCGAGCCCATCCTTGTTCCCTAGCGGCAATCGCTTCGCTTACATCTAAAAGGGCAATACCGTCAGCGCCTGTACATACATCAAGCAAGTTAAGCATCCCATGGCCATAGGCGTCGGCTTTAACGACTGCCCACATAAATCTTTTCCCAGCTTTTTCTCTTAGGATTCCAAGATTATGCAAAAAGGCATTCTTATCAATAACAGCTTCAATTGGACGAGACATATCTCTTCTCGATAAAAAAATTAAACTGATTTTAGTACGTGGGTAAAGGCGCAAATGTCCAAGTCAGGGATTAACGGGCTCTAATTACCTGATTTGCTTTAAGGGTACTTTTGAAAATACGATCTAGGACTTTAAATAATTCTGAGAATTAATGTAATTAGTAGAGCAGCGATAACGACAAAAAGAATTTTACGAACCAGGCTAGGACCCACTTTCATCGCATAACGGGCACCTATGCGATTTCCACAAATACTAGCCAAAGCACAAGGTATTGCTAAACCATAAGAAACAGTTCCAGCTGTTGCGAAAGAACATACCGCCCCAAGGTTGGCTGCAATATTAAAAGCCTTAGCAGTACCGGAAGATTGAACGAGACCAGCTTTAATCAATACATGGATGACTATTAAGAAAAAACTGCCCGATCCTGGACCAAACACGCCTTCATAAATACAAACGACTAATCCAATAAAAGCGGCTTTAGTTTGTAGCCATTCTTTTTTAACAACGCCTTCTTTAACATTGATGGCACCGCTTGCAATAAAAAGTCCCATTCCTACAGGAATCATGCACACCATAATGATGGTCATGGTGTGGTTATCAAATGCCAAAGCTAAAAGGGAACCCAGAACACCTCCTGTGAAGGAAGAAATAACGCCAGTAGCTACAATTTTGGTTAGAACTTCCCCTCCTTTCCAAAAAGTTGCCAGAGCCATAGACGACCCTAGCATGGAAGAGAATTTTCCTGAACCTAGTGTGAAATGGGCAGGTACTCCTAAGGCCAATAGGGTAGGGGTAGTAATAAGACCACCTCCGCCAGCAATGGAATCGATACAGCCGCCAACAAAAAAGGCAAGCATACTGAGGAGGATTAAATGAACTGATAATTCCATGGATGGACTACAGAGTTAAGGGTTGAACTCCAGGATTCCATGGAATTCATTGGAGAAGTATGGTCGGTGATTGACGTTCGGAAGAATGCGGAGAGCTGTTAATTCTCCGCATCTCCTAGGATAGTTATTGCGGACGAGGTGGAGCTTCTGTGTCTGTCGGCAATATAACAGGAGGACCTTTGAAGAGGGCTTCGGCCTGCTCTTTAGTATAGGTCTGTACCTTATTGCAGAAGTGGCAACGGACTTCAACTTTGCCCTCGGCTTTCAGGATATCTTCCACTTCTTGCTGCCCAAGAGAGCGCAACATGTTATCGGTCTTTTCTCGAGTGCAACCGCAAGTAAACTCAACTGGATTAAAGGAAAGTTCGATTAGATCTTCTTGCCAAAATACATTATGTAAAAGCTTAGGCAGGTGATTGGGCTTTAGAAGTTCTTTTGCCGTA
Organism: Burkholderiales bacterium; assembly: GCA_021205255.1. Lineage (GTDB taxonomy): Bacteria > Pseudomonadota > Gammaproteobacteria > Burkholderiales > Burkholderiaceae_F > JAJPXW01. The sequence goes on along the minus strand of JAJPXW010000240.1, from coordinate 648 downwards.
ACCGTACTTAAGAGCTGGCAATTTCTTGTCCATGCGTCCGAATCTTGTTCTGGTGAAAGCGAGCTTTCGCTTTCCGGCATCTTCTGTAGAAGTATTCCTGCAATTCTTGTCTTGTCAGCTGCTAGCTTTAACCTCGTTTCAAGCTGTTCGCTATTAAGCATGTAGTTTTCGAGAATATCCGCAACGCAATCGCCTTGTAAGGCAACAATTCCTTGGTAGGGCGGTTCGTCGTCACGTCTGCCGACAGGATCGAGGATCATTGCGCAACGACCCTTTCCATCAGGATTGATCATTTCCTGAACGCTTGCATTTCTTTTCACCTTAGCGCCATTTCTGACCTTGGCCATGCAGCGGACTTCACAAC
>JAJPXW010000240.1:0-274 GCA_021205255.1 Burkholderiales bacterium | reverse complement strand
AAATTTAATTGTGCTAGCTAAAAGGAGCGTGCCAGCCGTAAAATCACCTAACATATCTAGTACGTGTTCAGGATAATTGTGGAATTCAGTCATCGTTGGCCAGCCTTCAGTCATATCGGTTACGGCCAACCGCATAGGCGCATTTTTAAATATCGATTTATAGACGCCGTTTCGAGTCGCAGTTTCGGTGGGCTCTTTTGTATGAAAACCTAACATTACTTCCTCTTAAATTTTTAGAAATTCTATATCCCCGCTCCAAAGTCTTATTCGGATC
>JAJPXW010000232.1 GCA_021205255.1 Burkholderiales bacterium | reverse complement strand
TTCCTGCGCAGCGCATGCGCAAATCCCAAAGAAATAAAGAAATTTGTTTAATTCACCGCTCCCATGAGCGGCTTTATTCATTTACGGACTATATGCCGACAATTAACCAATTAGTGCGTCAGCCTCGCGAAAGAGCTGTCGAAAAAAGCAAGAGCCCAGCGCTAAAGGAATGTCCGCAAAAGCGTGGTGTCTGTACCCGTGTTTATGCGACCACACCTAAGAAGCCAAACTCGGCTCTTCGTAAAGTTGCCAAGGTCCGCTTGACAAATGGTTTTGAAGTCATTTGCTACATCGGCGGAGAAGGACATAACCTTCAGGAGCACAGCGTCGTGCTTATTCGTGGCGGCCGTGTAAAAGACCTTCCTGGTGTTCGCTACCACATTGTTCGTGGTTCGTTAGACACCCAGGGTGTTAAGGACCGTAAGCAGTCCCGTTCTAAATACGGTGCGAAGCGTCCTAAGAAAGCCTAATCCAGATTACTCCGAGCGGTCAGCTTTGTATGGCCGAGTAAGTCGCAGTTTCACGTGAAACTGCACAAGTAATAAGACAACAGACTGAAGACAGAATAGAGGTAACCAATGCCACGTCGTCGCGAAGTACCAAAACGTGAGGTACTCCCAGATCCAAAATACGGATCAACAGATATTACAAAGTTCGTCAACATGATCATGCTCGACGGTAAGAAATCCGTCGCAGAGCGTATCGTCTATGGCGCACTTACAGAAATCCAGGATAAATCTGGAAAAGATCCAATTGAAGTATTCACAACAGCCCTAAACAACGTAAGACCCCTTGTGGAAGTGAAGTCTCGCCGTGTCGGTGGCGCGAACTATCAGGTTCCGGTTGAAGTCCGTCCGGTTCGCCGCATGGCTCTTGCAATGCGCTGGCTTCGTGAATCAGCTAAAGGTAGAAGCGAAAAATCCATGCCTAGCCGTCTTGCTGGCGAGCTTATGGATGCCGCTGAAGGCCGTGGTGGCGCTATGAAAAAGCGTGAAGAAGTTCACCGCATGGCCGAAGCAAATAAAGCATTTTCCCATTTCAGATTTAACTAACCATTTAAATTTTTGGGAAAGGTCGGGAGGCGATCTTTCCTTAATTTGAGGTATACGACATGGCCCGCAAAACCCCGATTGAGCGCTACCGCAATATCGGCATATCAGCCCACATTGACGCTGGTAAGACCACAACAACTGAACGTATTCTCTATTACACAGGCGTCAATCATAAGATCGGTGAAGTTCACGATGGCACCGCGACCATGGACTGGATGGAACAGGAACAGGAACGCGGTATCACCATTACTTCTGCCGCTACCACCGCATTCTGGCGTGGTATGGATATGAATCATCCGGAGCACAGAATCAATATCATCGATACTCCGGGACACGTTGACTTCACTGTTGAAGTTGAGCGTTCCATGCGCGTCCTTGATGGCGCTTGCATGGTTTACTGCGCCGTTGGTGGCGTACAGCCACAGTCTGAAACTGTTTGGCGTCAGGCTAATAAGTATGGAGTACCAAGATTAGCTTTCGTCAATAAGATGGACCGTACCGGTGCAAACTTCTTTAAAGTTTTCGACCAGATGAAGACTCGCCTTAAAGGCAATCCAGTTCCAATCGTTATTCCAATTGGTGCTGAAGATTCATTTAAAGGCGTTGTTGACTTGGCCAAGAGAAAAGCCATCATTTGGGATGATGCAACTCAAGGCATGAAGTTCACTTTCGAAGACGTTCCTGCAGAAATGCACGATGAAGTCGAGAAGTGGCGCAACTATATGGTTGAAGCAGCTGCCGAAGCCAATGAAGAGCTGATGGAAAAGTATCTTGAAGAAGGTGATCTTTCCGAAGCTGAAATCACTAAAGGACTACGTCAGCGCACAATCGCTGGAGAAATCCAGCCAATGCTTTGCGGTACCGCCTTTAAGAATAAGGGTGTGCAGAGAATGCTTGATGCCGTTATCGAGCTTCTTCCAAGTCCAGTCGATATTCCTCCAGTAGAGGGTATTAATCCTGACACTGATAAAGTAGCTGTCAGAAAAGCTGACGATAAAGAGCCGTTCTCGTCTCTTGCCTTCAAGATCATGACTGACCCCTATGTTGGTCAGCTCACATTCCTACGTGTTTATTCCGGTGTTGTTAATTCCGGTGACACAGTACTGAATTCTGTTAAGAACAAGAAAGAGAGAATTGGTCGTCTACTTCAGATGCATGCCAATGAGCGTAAAGAAATTAAAGAAGTGCTCTCTGGCGATATCGCAGCTGCAGTTGGTTTGAAGGAAGTGACTACTGGCGACACGCTTTGCGATGTCAATAAGCCAATCATCCTTGAAAGAATGGAATTCCCAGAGCCAGTTATTTCTCAGGCTGTCGAGCCTAAGACAAAAGCTGACCAGGAAAAGATGAGCATGGCTCTTGGCAGATTAGCCCAGGAAGATCCTTCATTCCGTGTACGTACTGACGAAGAAAGCGGACAGACAATTATTTCCGGTATGGGTGAATTGCATCTGGACATTCTTGTTGACCGTATGCGTCGTGAGTTCAACGTGGATGCGACCGTAGGTAAACCACAGGTTGCTTATCGCGAAACTATTCGTGGAATTGCTGAAAACGCTGAAGCAAAATTTGTTAAGCAGTCTGGTGGCCGTGGTCAATATGGTCATGTGGTTCTCAAACTTGAACCAAACCATGGAAAAGGCTTCGAATTCGTTGATGCCATTAAAGGTGGCGTAGTTCCACGCGAATACATTCCAGCAGTTCAGAAAGGTATTGAAGATTCTCTTAAGAGTGGTGTTTTAGCTGGCTACCCAGTGGTAGATGTCAAAGTAACTTTACATTTCGGCTCCTACCATGAAGTTGACTCCAATGAAAACGCTTTCAAGATTGCCGGTTCAATGGCATTTAAAGAAGGCATGAAGCATGCACGTCCAGTACTTCTTGAGCCAATTATGGCAGGAGAAGGAGGAACGCCAGAAGAGAAACGGGGCGGTGTTAGGGGCGCCCTGTCGTCCCGGAGGGGAATGATTCAG
>JAJPXW010000203.1:250-3026 GCA_021205255.1 Burkholderiales bacterium | reverse complement strand
TCAACACTTATAATTAATATGCAAATTCAATAGGATATGTTCATGAATTAGTTTCTTAGGAAAATTGTTGAAAATTTACAAGCTATAAAAATAAATAAGTGTATTCCCTTATGATAAATTCCCAATAAGCCTTTATAGAATTATTCCGAAATTTTTTATTTAATAGTTTTATGAGTGTATTCTTTAAATGCTGATCCTTTGCGTCGTTCCTCAATCTGGCGCCAGATCGATACGGTTGGTCCCGTTGAAGTCGCTCAGCTATACGAGCTGTTGTCAAAAAAGCAACAGCTTTTTAATATCTCCCCCTCAACAATCCCCTGAGTTATCATCCCAATAGAAAAAGCCTAATATCAATATATTGTGTGGATAAGGCAATAAAAACCATGTATGTTGAGCAATTTTCCTATTTTGGGCTTTTAAGAATAAGCAATCACCCCGCATAAACCCTGTATTTAGTGGTGTTGTAAAGTTGCAACATCTGCCTGTCTTCCTTTTTCTTTCAGTCGGTTAGACGGTTTTCTCGCTTTCACCCCCACCACAAGTTCTGCTACCTTCTTTCATACATATAGTAGAAAAAGCATTTGATCAACACAATTTATAGTGGTATTGTGCAAAGCATCGAAAAGAGGGAAGAGGTCAGTTGAACGAACTTTTATGCTAGATTCAAAAGGCCTCAAAAGAATAAAAGCAGGAGAAAAATAGAATGCAAGGAACAGGAACCCAAAATTTCCCCTCCTTCATTATCAAAAGAGACGGATGCGTTAGGGACTTTGATATCAACAAGATCGCCAACGCTATAGCGAAAGCTGGCAAAGCAACTGGGGAATTCGACGAAGCAACGGCCAGAAGAATAACCAACATTGAAGTCGTCAATAATCTTCGTGCGAAAAAACTTGAGACACCGCATATTGAGCAAATTCAGGATGCAGTCGAGCAGGCTCTTTTCCAAACAGGTTATTTCAAAACTTTAAGAGCCTACATCGTCTATCGTGAGCAACGTACTAAGCTACGTGACACACGCAGAAGCCTCGTTGACGTAGAAAGCTCTATGAACGAATATCTCCAGCAACTCGACTGGAGAGTCAATGCAAATGCAAATCAAGGCTACTCTCTTGGTGGACTAATCCTTAACGTATCGGGCAAGGTTACGGCCAACTACTGGTTGACTTACGTTTATCCGCCGGAGATTGGTCGTGCGCATCGTGAAGCCGATATCCATATCCATGACTTGGACATGCTTTCTGGTTACTGCGCTGGATGGTCGTTAAGGACTTTGTTAAACGAAGGTCTAAATGGCGTTCCAGGCAAAGTCGAAGCAGCACCTCCAAAGCATTTAACCAGTGCTGTCGGCCAAATAGTCAATTTCCTTGGCACAATGCAGAACGAATGGGCTGGTGCCCAGGCATTTAGTTCTTTTGACACTTATCTTGCTCCTTATATTCGGGTGGATAACCTATCTTATGAACAAGTCAGACAATGTATTCAGGAACTGATCTACAACCTCAATGTACCAAGTAGGTGGGGAACACAGACGCCGTTTACAAATCTGACTTTCGACTGGACATGTCCAGACGACTTGAAAGAGCAACGTCCTGTCATTGGTGGAGAAGAGTGCGACTTTACGTATGGTGATTTGTCCAAAGAAATGGGCATGATTAACAAAGCCTATATCGAAGTTATGCTGCAAGGCGACAACAAGGGGAGGGTATTTACATTCCCAATTCCCACTTACAACATGACTAAGGACTTTGACTGGGATAGCGATAACGCAAGACTGCTCTTTAGCATGACGGCACATTACGGATTGCCATACTTTCAGAATTTTATTAATTCTGAATTGAAGCCAAATATGATTCGCTCGATGTGCTGCCGGCTTCAGCTTGATTTGCGTGAACTGCTTAAACGTGGAAATGGACTGTTTGGCTCTGCAGAACAAACCGGATCTGTCGGAGTAGTGACGATTAATTGTGCACGTCTTGGTTACGTCTATGCCGGCCAGGAACAAGACTTATTTGCCCGATTGGAAGAGTTGCTTGAAATGGCAAAGAATAGTCTTGAAATCAAGCGCAAAGTAATTCAGCGCCATATGGATCAAGGTTTGTTCCCTTACACCAAGCGATATCTTGGAACTTTGAGAAATCATTTCTCAACCATTGGTGTAAACGGGATCAATGAAATGATTCGCAACTTCACGCAAGACGAGCATGACATTACGACTGACGAGGGTCATGCATTTGCGGCTCGCGTTCTTGATTTCATAAGAGCCAAGATGTTGCAGTTCCAGGAAGAAACGGGCCATATGTACAACCTTGAAGCTACACCGGCAGAAGGCACTACATATAGATTTGCGAAAGAGGATAGGAAGCGCTTCCCGAAAATTCTGCAAGCTGGGACTCCGGATCATCCGTACTACACAAATAGTTCACAACTTCCTGTGAACTACACGGACGACCCGTTCGAAGCTCTGGAAATGCAAGAGGATTTACAGAAGAAATACACAGGTGGAACAGTATTGCACTTATACATGAACGAGGCGATTTCTTCTCCAGAAAGATGCCGAGATATCGTAAAACGTGCACTGACGAACTTCAGATTACCTTACATCACAATCACACCGACTTTCTCGGTTTGTCCAAAACATGGATACATCGCTGGCAACCACGAGTTTTGCCCGAAATGCGATGCGGAACTTATAGCCAAGAAGAAAGCTGAATTGGCTCAGCAAGCGGCCGATTAAAACGACAGCTTGTGGATAAAAAAGACTTAACTCAGCAGG
>JAJPXW010000203.1:0-240 GCA_021205255.1 Burkholderiales bacterium | reverse complement strand
AAAGAAAGCACCTGAAATGAAGCTCGATGACAAAGAGCGCACAAGATGCGAGATTTGGACTCGGGTCATGGGTTATCACAGACCTATTTCTTCATTTAACATTGGTAAGCAGGGCGAATTTTACGAAAGGAAATACTTCACTGAAGAAAAGTGTGGATATAGCAAATAGTAAATAAGCCTTCTCTATACCGAACGTCCGTTCCTTACAAAGGGGCGGGCGTTTTTCTTGCATCGTAGACT
>JAJPXW010000080.1 GCA_021205255.1 Burkholderiales bacterium | reverse complement strand
TAACTATATCGACCTCAAAAAAAATTTCAACGCAATTTCAATGAACCACTGAAGAGGGTCATTAGTTATGCGCATCTGGGACGAGAAGTTGGGTAGGTTCGAGCTTGGGAGGTTTGGAAATGCCTCAAACTTAATCCCCCATCTTATTAACCAACTTGCTAGAAGCAATGATGAAAAATCTAAATGGATTCCGAACTTCTGAATAAATAGAAACTTTCTAATCAAAATTCCTGTACTAAAAAGGAGCTGGAAAAAATTACCAACTCCCTACTCCCTCAACAAAGTTTGGTTACTTTATAAAACCTATATTCGCTATGCGAATAAGTCCCGCTGGAACCCCAAGATTCTCCAGATCCTTACACCAGAAAATAATTTTCTTTTGGGTTGCTTCCGTAATAATTCCTTCTGTTAACAGTCGGAATTTATCGCAAAGCGCATCCCAACCAATAGCATTTTCAGGATCTCCTGTTGGATTCCACACCTGAGCCGAAAACTCTCTCCCATCTTCAGTTACGACCTCTAAGCGAGCTGGCCAATTTCTTGGAACACAAGTACTAAGTTCTTCGCTCTCGGCTATAGCGATTAAAGTTTCCAGCGCTTGGACTTCTGGCTCCTCCACCATAGACTGAGAAAAGTCTTTCTGAGAAGGTATTCCTCTCAGCAAGGTACTTGCAACACAGTAGCCAAGACTAAATTTGGCCTCTCTTTCATTTTGCGGATTCCTTTTACCTGCGACTGAATTAGCTGTTTTATAGGTATAGAGCTTGGCACTAGCGATTTTGCTACCCTGTATTTTCTTTCGAATATCAAGAGCGGCATCTATTGCCGAATGAGTATGCCGGCAACATGGATACGGTTTAAAAGAAACGGACTCCGTTCTCCATCTCTTTCCGAAATCTTCAAACACCTCCAACTTTGGTTCTTGTCTGGCATATCCCGCAAAGAATCCTTTTTCTCCTTCGAGAATATGAGGCGCGCCTTTAAACCCTTCTTTAGCAAGTAATGCCACTAAAATTCCGTTTCCAGCTGCATTTGCCGTATGCAAAAACTTACTCATTCCACCATCAGGCAAAAACTGCCAAAGACCAGCGGCCGTTGTTCCAGCATTGCCTAACGCCCACAACAACTGACGCTCTGATAAATCTAACAATTTACCAGCCGTCATAGCCGCTCCAAATACTCCGGAAGTAGAAGTAGTGTGGAAAATCATGTAATGTTCTGGCGTAATGGCAGCTCCTATCCTCAGCATTACTTCATATCCACACGTAATTGCCAGAATGAAATCTTCACCGCTTTTAAAGGAATGGCCTGAAATTGACAAAGCAGTCGGAATATTTACAGTAGCGGGATGTGTAATGCTTTCCTTGTCCACGTCATCGGTTTCTGTAATGTGACCAAAATATGCATTACACATAGCGGCGTAATGGTAATTATCTTGTCTCATGCCAAGAATTGGAGCTTGTGGACAACCACCTAAAAGTTCGGTTACTTCCTTTATGGGAGCAGAAGCCGGATCAGCCGATCCTGCAATAGCACATCCGAGCCAGTCCAACACGTCTTTCTTCACGAAATCGATGACGGATTCCGGAAGATCTTGATATTTCACATTCGCCACAAACTTTGCACATTCCGCCGACGGCGAAAATTCCCTAGCTTCGTTTTCCATCTTGATATCCTTCAAGAAAAGTAGGCCTACTTAGAATCCAAGATCTCTTTCACTATTTTCTGGGCATTCTCTTGAACTTCGTCGTAACGACTGTTGCCATGAGAATCCATAGTGACTAAGAACGGTCCAAAATGATTTGCATTAAGTGGCCACATAGCCTCGGGCATTCCAGCTTCAAACCAGTGGGGTTTCTTGGAACCTGTAATACCTTCAGCTAAAACGACTGCGCATCCTGGACAAGCTTGTACATATACCTGCTTGTATTTCTGCAAAGCTTCCTTAGTACCTGGACCCATACCGCCTTTGCCAATGATCACCTTAACGCCTTGTTGACCGATGAAGTCCGCATGCGGTTCCATTCGAATTGAAGTAGTAGGTCCAATTACGCTCAGGAACCACTCATCTTTTTCATTCTTTTTCATCACGGGTCCAGCATGAAAAATTGCCCCTCCTCTGATATCCTCTGGCAAAGGCTGATTATTCTCAACGAGCTCTCGCATTTTCAGATGGGCAATGTCGCGGGCTGTGCAAACAAGTCCGTTTAGATAAACAATATCGCCTACTTTCAACTTTTCGATTTCCTGGTCTGAAACCGGAATATTCAATTCATAAGTTGCCATTTATTGTTGCTCCACCTGAAAAAGTTTTTCGATATGACCTTCTGGATAAACGCGGATACCGAATCGGCGTGCTACCCAACAGTGAAAGTTAATAACGACTGGACAAATAGCCGTGTGGGTTGCTGCCCAGCCAATTTTTACTGCCAGAGCGGAAGTGTCACCGCCAATTCCAGCTGGACCATTCTTAAGCTTGTTAATGTCAGCTAGGAGTTCTTGTTCCAGTTCGTCAATGAGAGGATCGGGATGGTGATCAAGCCAATTACGGGTAGAGATAGCTTCTCGAGAAAGCTTAGCAGCCACATCCATCTGTCCACCTATACCAATTCCTAAAGAAAATGGTGGGCAAGGATATCCGTGTGCTCCAATGTTTCCATTCAAACCAGAGACGGTGTCAAGTACGAGTTGCTTCAAACCTTTGTAGTTTTTACCTAATGTGGCAGGCGTGAGAATTTTGGCAACATTTGGCAGTTCGGCCCCACATCCTTTGGCACTGACAATAATTTCGCAATAGGGAAGGTCTTTAATGTAGCGCAGTTCGAAATTGGGAACGCCCTCTCCTGAGGAATCGCCTGGATTGAAGCGAGTCAGTGGATGGACAATAGAAGGCCGAATGTAGCCTTCTTTAGTGGCTTCAATTACAGCTTTGGTAATGTTCTGGGTTAAGTTCGTAAGGTCCGGCGCCAATGCTTCTCCCCACCGAATCCATACTGATGGAAAGCCGGGAGATTGACAAACAGGCTTATCTCTAGC
>JAJPXW010000311.1 GCA_021205255.1 Burkholderiales bacterium | reverse complement strand
AGATCAAACGATTTCACAGGTTCTGGAGTGGTACCGCAGAGCCAAGGCCTAGCCTTAAAAGGTCCCCTGCAACTTCAATTTCGAAGGCAGGAATTTTTAACCGCTTTTTGGAAGCTTTTCCAAACTTAAATTTTTAATTACATGACCAACAATACAACCGAACCCGCAAAAGAATCCTTTGCCGAGCTCTATGAGGAAAGCCTGAAGAAACAGGAACCCAAGCAAGGCGACGTCATCACTGGGGAAGTCGTCGACATCCAGCAAAACCACGTGGTAGTCCATGCCAATCTTAAGAGCGACATTTACATCCCCAAAGAAGAGTTCAAAAACGACAAAGGTGAAATAGAAGTTCAGGTAGGTGAATTCACAACCGTCGCTATTGAAAGCATTGAAAACGGTTATGGAGAAACCCTAGGATCCCGCGATAAGGCTAAACGTCTCTCTGCATGGATGAACCTCGAAAAGGCCTTGGAATCCGGTGAACTCGTTGAGGGCACAGTGACAGGCAAAGTCAAAGGCGGCTTGACTGTCATGACTAATGGAATCCGCGCTTTCCTACCAGGCTCACTGGTCGATACACGCCCCGTTAAGGACACTACTCCTTACGAAGGCAAGACCATGGAGTTCAAGGTTATCAAACTGGACCGCAAGCGCAACAACGTAGTCGTTAGCAGACGCGCTGTTGTGGAAGCCAACATGGGCGAAGAAAGAGCCAAACTTCTTGAAACCCTTAAGGAAGGCGCAATCGTCAAAGGCATCGTTAAGAACATTACTGACTATGGTGCGTTCGTTGACCTCGGTGGCATCGATGGCTTGCTGCATATCACTGACCTGGCTTGGAGAAGAGTTAGACATCCAAGCGAAGTTGTTGAACAGGGTCAGGAAATCCAGGCCAAGGTTCTTAAATTCGATCAGGAAAAGAACCGCGTTTCCTTAGGTATCAAGCAGCTTGGCGAAGATCCATGGATTGGAATCAGCCGTCGCTATCCGCAAGGCACCCGTCTCTTTGGCAAAGTCACTAACATTACCGACTACGGTGCATTTGTCGAAATTGAATCAGGTATTGAAGGTCTGGTTCACGTCTCCGAAATGGATTGGACCAATAAGAATATCGATCCTAAGAAAGTTGTCCAGCTCGGTGACGAAGTCGAAGTCATGGTTCTTGAAATCGATGAAGAGCGTCGTCGTATTTCGCTTGGCATGAAGCAGTGCAAGCAGAATCCATGGGAAGAATTTGCCGCTACGCATCAGAAGGGCGACAAGGTCAGTGGCCAGATTAAGTCGATTACCGATTTTGGCGTGTTTATTGGGTTGCCAGGTGGAATTGACGGTCTCGTACATCTGTCCGATCTTTCTTGGACTGAACCAGGCGAAGAAGCCGTTCGCCAGTATAAGAAAGGCGAAGAGCTTGAAGCAGTGGTACTTACCATTGATGTCGAAAGAGAAAGAATCTCCCTTGGCATCAAGCAAATGAATGGTGATCCGTTCACTAACTTCACTTCCACTCACGAAAAAGGCTCTATCGTTACTGGTAAGGTCAAGTCAATTGACGCCCGTGGCGCCGTAATCGATCTTGGAAACGATACTGAAGGCTATCTGCGTGCAAGCGAAATCTCGCCTGACCGTGTTGAAGATGCCCGCAAGGTTCTTAATGAAGGCGACGAAATTTCAGCCGTTATTACTAACATTGATCGCAAGGGTCGCTCTATCCAATTGTCCGTCAAGGCCAAAGACCAGGCCGAAACACGTGCTGCAATGGCCAGCATGAGACAGGAAGCCAAGTCCGAAGGTACGACGAACTTTGGCGAAATGCTGAAGGCTAAGCTCGGGCAGAATAAAGACAACTGAGGTATAAGCGATGACTAAATCTGAACTTATAGCCTTGCTTGCTGAGCAAGAGGAACTTTATCAAGATCATCTGACAGTCAAAGATATCGATGAGTCCGTCAACACGATCCTCGATGCTATGACCGTCGCACTGGCTCAAGGCAACAGAATTGAAATAAGGGGTTTTGGAAGTTTTTCATTAAACTACCGTCCCCCTCGCAAGGGTCGTAATCCAAAGACTGGAGATTCAGTCGATGTCCCTGCGAAATATGTGCCCCACTTCAAAGCTGGAAAGGCGATGAGAGAGCAGGTCGATGCGGGAAGCAATAGACAGCCCATAGACTAATTTCTCTAGCCGAGCTTCGGTTTAGTTAACAAAACAAAAGCCCGCCAAATGGCGGGCTTCTTTATGGGTTTTATTTTTCGAAATTCGATAGGAACTTAGCTGCGCCACCTCTAATGGCTGGAACAGCCTTACCCTATCTTCACTTTAAGTCTGCTCAGTAGTTTCTTATCCGTAGGTCAGCAAAAGGATAGGCGCTTGTTGCGTATTTCTTTTACTGGATTTACGGGTAGTTCTCCGAATGCGGTATTGCGCACGAAGTTGTAAAAATTCCTGATGCTTTAGTCTTTTCATCTCGGGACGCCACTGTTGGCAGAATCTCCGTAAGTTTCTTGAACCTACTTCCATTCCTATGGTTTCAATGATGGCTTTCCGAACAAGTTCGCAGTTACCTCCGCATTTAAAAAACGTTTCTTTTATTTGATCTGTGTAGGGGGCTAGGGGACTAGCTCTACCTGGTTTTTTCGACTCCGGTATCTCGTCAGGGCAATCGATGTACTTGGAAATCGTATTACGCGATACTCCAGTAATCTTGGAAATTGCCCTTTTACTTTGACCCAAAGAGTTGAGTTTACGTATCTTGTTGATATCTTTTAATTTAAGCATATGTATAAATCGGCAGCTTTCAAGTGAGTACATCATTATCACGAAACTGCGAATGGTAAAAACAAATCACCCCTCATTGGGGGCTTAAAATTGCATCTTGGTAAAGGAAAGTAAACGGTGCGATAGGAATTTTTTATCAACTGTCTGGTTTTGTAGCTGATAACCCCCTCTCGAAGCCGTTTTTTCCCTAATAGTCATATGAACTAAAATCCGTCACTTTGTCCAACTGATAGCAATCCGATGGAATTTGATTCGCTGTTTC
>JAJPXW010000350.1 GCA_021205255.1 Burkholderiales bacterium | reverse complement strand
TGGCTAGTCAATGCCTCCGTTCTTTGCTTCGCAATTGGCATTTTTCAGGCGAATTTAGTAGGCGGTGTGGTAGGTGCTGTCTTTTTGGCTACTGCATGCGCTATTGTGTTTGTGGAATATAAGTACCTTAAAAAGCCCTCTGAAGATAAGGTCCTACGTTCCCTCTCCTCTAATTAGATTTTTCTCAGTCTAGGAAAGGACAGAAGACATCATTTCCTTAATCCCAAGGCCGGCTTCTAGGTCTAATTAAAAGAATCAAACCCTAGGAGCTCCTCCTTTCCTAGACCAAGTCTCTCTTTACAATCCTGTGGGATTGTGTTTGTTCCTCTCTGCGATTTTTATCTGACTGCAAGACTTTGTCATATTTGTTCATAATCGCTTTTTCCGAGCTTGATTATTCGTTTCATAATTCACCTTAGTCTTAACAGGGAGGAAACTAATTGAAATATGCAACTATTGCCGATACTGACATAAAGGTCTCGAAAATCTGCCTTGGCGGAATGTCGTTCGGCGTACCTTACGAAGATTTTCTAATGTGGACTCTCGATCAGAAGAAGACTACTGAAATCATTGGTCATGCACTTGACCTCGGCATCAACTTTATAGATACGGCTAACGTCTATGCTCACGGGACTAGTGAGCAATATATTGCGCAATCCTTGAAAGATCTCAAAATTAGTCGGGACAAAGTTGTCATTGCCTCCAAAGTCTTTTGGAACGAGGGTCAGCTCAGTAAAGAAGCGATCTTGCGTGAAATTGATGGAACTCTGAAGCGCTTAGATACTGACTATTTGGATATCTACTATATCCATCGCTTTGACTATGGAACTCCTATAGAAGAAACTATGGAGACGCTGGATTCACTCGTAAAGACTGGAAAAGTTAGAGTGCTCGGCGCTTCGGCTATGTACGCCTACCAGTTCCACAATATGATTATCGCAGCTGAAAAGAATGGCTGGACTAAATTTAAAGTCATGCAAAACCATTACAACCTCCTCTATCGTGAAGATGAGAGGGAGCTAATACCGCTTTGCGATCAGCTTGGAGTATCACGAGTTCCTTATAGTCCTTTGGCAAGTGGCCATCTTGCTCACGTTGAATGGCGGACAGAATCTTCTAGAAGTAAGACCGACATGACCATGCGCGGTAAATATGATCAAGCCCAAGAAAACGATGAAAAAATCATCGCTCGTGTAGCAGAACTTGCTGATAGATATGGAGTATCTATGGCACAGGTCGCTATTGCCTGGGTATTAGCCAAAGGTGTTACGGCGCCAATTGTTGGTGCCACTAGCCCAGTACATTTCGATAATGCGGCCGCTGCCGTTGACTTCGAGCTTTCAGCCGATGACTGTAAGTACTTAGAAGAGCCTTACGAGCCACATTAAGTAGTTGGAGCCCTTTCTAAACCGACTTAATTTTCAATTTATAAAAATCAAAAGGCCAGTTTGCAAATGACCGGCCTTTGCTCTACTTTTCAACTTTCGGTCTATTTAGGTGCGCCATTAAATAGTTTCCAGCGGCTATCGTTTTGAATTGGCATCGAAATGCTCTGAATCATGTTCTCATCGGCTGATTGATCGCTAGGAAGCTTTGGAGTTAAGTAGTCCACAAGGAATTGAGCCATTGTGACGTACCAGAACTGACCCGCTACTGTAGGATGGAAAGTATCTTCGTCCTTAATAAGAAGTCCGGCTTTAACCCATTGGTCCGTTACTGGCTTTACTAGCCTGGCAATTGGAACGTGAAACACTTCGCCAATCTTATTGAGATTGAAGGGGCCTGTTTCCACAGCACTGGCCATGGTACGAAGAAGATGCCAGTTTGGAGATGGTCTCATCATGACCCAAACAGGCTTTTCGCCTTTGTCGATGCCTCCGAACCAATTGCTCAACTTTCGTTCCATCATGTAGCTATTGCCGGCGATTTTGCCACCTGCTCCGCAGCCAAACCCAAGACAATCCCCTGCTCCTCTACCAAGGACGTTATAGATGTTTCTTTCTAATGGCGAGCGTCCCCAGTGAGTGTTGGATAGCCTGTTCCAGCGCTTGCTTTTGCTCATGACATCCACAAAAGTTGCGAACATGTCGGCAACTTCTGCCATTCCTGGAGCCTCGGGCATCTTGCCACGCTCGATTTGCTTCATGAGGGGTGACTTGTCAAAGACGTTTAACTGGTAACAGTCAATACCACCTATATTTAGCGATTCCGCAGTTATGCAGTCATCCCACCAAATTTCAGGTGTTTGTCCAGGAAAACCATAGATCAGGTCGATTATCGTGGCCGCTTCTTTATAGGAAGCCATATTTTCCAATGCGTAAAGCACTGTCTCGCGGTCGTCTTTTCTCTGCATGGCTCGGCGTAGATCGGTGTCAAAAGTCTGAATGCCTAACGAGAACCTGTTGACTCCCGCACTGAGAGCCGCTTCTATCTTGTCATCGGAAAAGTGATTAATGCGTCCTTCCATGGTGATTTCGCAATTTTCCTTGACCGGAAGGACTTCCTTTACTGTCTCAACTAGCCTTTTAATGTTCTTAGCGCTTAACGCCGTCGGAGTTCCGCCTCCAAAATACACTGCCTCAAGTGGTCTTCCTTCAAGAATTTTCCTTCCCGACCACATCCTTATTTCTTTTATGAGGCCTTCAGTGTATCGGTTCGCCATTTCCTCGTCGTATGGATTTTGATAAAACATGCAATAAAGGCAACGGCTTTCGCAAAAAGGAATATGTAGGTAGGCTACGGCATGGATAGTTCTTTTGCGGTCAGCAAGCTTATCTATAGCAGCTTGGGCACCCCAAAATACAGGCACACCAAAGGGACCTGAATGTACAGCTACCTTTGCTGGGAAAGCTGCATGTAAGGGATCTTTTTCATTGGCGTAAAAAGCTGTATGAGGCCTCTTCTTAAAAATATTGATGACCTTTTGGACGCCGGATTCAAATGAAGTTGTCATTGTGCCTAGTTGTCTTGCTACGCAATTTCAAAAGACCAATTTTATCAAAAAGGCTTTTCTAATTAAGAAAGGATCTCAATTAGTACAATAT
>JAJPXW010000149.1 GCA_021205255.1 Burkholderiales bacterium | reverse complement strand
CCACAGAACCTGATGACGATGAGCCGGTTCTATGTTTGGAGTTGTCTTGGTCGTCTTGACTCTGCTGCATGCCGGCGCGTCTATTGGCAGCTGCTCTAATGCTTGCAGCGGAATCAATTCCACCGTAGCTGTAGGCAAGAATCGTGCCGACATAGGTGTGTCCCTCTGGGTCTGTAAATTCCCAATTCTTTACTGTTCTAACTCCAGATAGGCGAGCCCTGGAAGTAGCTTGACGCGTCGCATCGGTAATATCTTTAATGATTTCATCCGATACGTCTCTAATCATGCCGGTCTGGCTATCTTTTACTGCATATGCAGTAGCAGATTCGCCTTTTTCTGTCTGACTAGTAGCCGTTACGGTCAAATCCAAGAACTGCACTATCTGCGCTCTAGCAAGATCATCGGCCTGACGTCTGGCAGCGGTCATAGCATTGGACTGCGATCTCTTGTCAGAGCCTTTATAAGAGGAAGACCAAAGTCCAAATGCCACAACTACAGGACCCTGATCGTCTACTAGTAGTCTCGGACCCCACATTTGACTCAATTTCATTGGGTCTTGCAGCGGAAGAGTATCTTCGAGTGGTTTACCAACAGCATTGATCGCTGGTTTAAGTCCAGAGCGCAAAGAGTCCGCAACATTCTTTGTGTTATCGGAGTACATCAACACGACGCCGACTGCGGCAGTTCCATCAGGGGCAGTACTTTCAAAGTTATTGAGGATAGTCACGCCACCAAGTTTCTGGCTAGTTGCAGTTTTAACTTTGTTGACTAAAGTATTTACCGCAATCTGTTTTTTCTGATCTGGCGGTCTGGAGGAATATTCCTGTGGATCAACACCAAGTTTCTGAAGTTTGTTGTCAAGCTCGGCCTCTCCCAAGGTCATGACCTTATCCATAATGGCTTCAAATTTAGAGACGCCTTTACTTGCAACTTCCTCGTCAAACTGCCTTGCATCGGTAGAGTTGTCGAAGTATTCATGCTCGGCTATATCGGAAGTTACCTGTTCTCCTAAGAACTGAGCGAACTTCGTCAAAGCCTGAAGATAGGCACTCTGGAAAGCTAGTGGCAAAGATTTGCCAAATTCAGCTGAAGAGACATTCTTGCTGACATCGACAACACCGTCGAAAATCACCTTTCCTTGGGGATTGCCTGCGCCAGTGCGGTAGCCAATTCCTTCCAAATATTCCGTGATTTGGTCTTGGACGGCTTGGTTGGCTGAAACTTCATGAACTGGCTCTTTCTTAGCCTCATCTCCGTCTTTTGTAGCTTCGCTTCCGTCTTTCTTAACTTCATTACCCATAGGAACGGAGTTAAGGTCTTTTACTGTTGCCTCATCGACCACTACTTCATCAGCGGCCATTAGAGGATTCGCCATAAAGGAGGCGCAAACCAGCATTACAGATGCGGTTAAAAGAGATAGTTTTGGATATTTCATTCTTATTAATTACCAGTTAGGGGTCATTGTTTTTGGTCTTGGCTTAGCTGACTTTTCCTCAGGCGGATAAGCTCTCAGGATGTATTCCCTCGGTCCCATGTCCCTTAGGTCCACGGTGGAATTCAGGACCTGTGCATGGGCTAACTTAGGTGTGACATCAGTGATTTGGACATCGCCGACAGGGATCTCTTCTCTAGCGATCTTTTCTCCGGTGTAAGGATCGACCTGAATTTTTCCGTAGCGAACTAAGCGATACTTATCGCCTTCCTTAAGAGTCGAGCCACCTTGAGCCAAAGTTAGACGGTCGTTGTTATCGAAATCGATAACAATGATTGGATAAATGACATCGCTAAGGATTGTTCCAATCTGCTTACCTTCCCCGGCGCCTTTTACATATAGGTCGAGGTCGTCTTTGACTTTAAGTTTCTTATCTTCCGACTTGGAAAGAAGGATCTGACCTGTAGCAGCTTCTATGACACGCCATGTATAGCTAAGCGGTCCTTGCATGGAATCAACTATTTCATTGGTGAACGGAACCTTTTCCTTGCCTTTCTTAAGATCTAAAAGATTGATATCGCCAACTACAATGTAATCCGTACCTAGCGAATTGCCATAGCGTGCGCGATCCTCGATTTTTACATCCGGTCTTAGCAGGCTTTCAAGTTCATTAAGGCGATCTTGCGTAAAGTCGCGGTCAAGCACTGCAAAGTGTCTGGTGCTTGTCAAATAGTCAACAATGCCCTGACGCATTCTCTTATCGTATTCAGCCACTGCTTCCGAAGTGCCCTTATAGGCAAATGGGAGTACTGCAATTCTTCTACGATTGGACTGGGAATCGCCCTGATAGACAGCGATGTCGGCCTCGATCTTTGCAGTAACCGTACCGTTCTGTGCCGTATCGATATCTGTTACGGAATAACCCTTTACGTTTCCGGATATTTCAGTTCCAGTCGATGACTTTACGGACTCTGCAAGATTGGAAGTTGTCTTTTCTTTATTCTTATCCGCATCCATTGTGGAAGTACCAAAAGAGCTAGTGGCAGCTTCCGTATGGGTTACGGTATTAATTGAAAGACCTGTGGCCTCAGCAACTGCTTCATTCAAAGCGGCTTGAATAGCGGCCGCGCGAGTAGGACCAGTACCTTCTGCTGTAACGGTTTTAGTAACAACTCCAGCTCCTAGAGCTATTCCCGCTGCGAATCCAAAGATGGAAGCCAACGCTATATTTAGAAATAACTTCTTCATGGAAATCCTCTTTTTTCTTTATCTAGCTGAAGTTTTTTTGGCAGATGCTTTTTTATTAGCACCTGGCTGGACTACTGGTCTGCGCAAAATGTAGCCTTCCTGAATTTCAGACGGCGTTCCATCGATGATGTCGACAATCGTGAACTTCGGATTAATACGAGAAACTTTCACCTTGCCAACTTCTGTTTCTGTTGCACCAAGATGTTCACCAGTCTGCGGGTCAACCAAATCTTCGCCGGGCTGATAAACAATAAATTGATCTCCAAGCTTCAGGCCACCGTCGTTTCCTCTATTGATATAGAGCTGGTTGCCTTGCACCTTGATGATGGTGATCGGGAAGACGGTATCGGAAAGCTGGTTAGCGAGGCTCG
>JAJPXW010000053.1 GCA_021205255.1 Burkholderiales bacterium | reverse complement strand
GGATAACTGTTCGGTTACTGTGGGATAATCGTTCGGTTTTTATGACAATATGCAGTGAAAGGAACAGTGCGGAAGCCTGTGCATTAATAGCTACTGCCTATAGCGAAGGATCATCTGGAGTTGTGCGTGATTACATAAAGGCCTTTCGGTATGCCACAAAGGCCTGTTCAATGGGCGCACCAATAGGATGTAGCGTACTTGCCGAGATGTATGACAATGGAAGTGGAGTACCAAAGTCTGCCGACAAAGCTGTTCAGTATTATGAAATCGCATGTAATCAAGACGAGTCTCTAGCCTGTCACAATCTTGCAGTCATTTATTCAACTGGCAATGGTGCCAAACAATCCTACAAAAAATCTTTAGCTTTCTTCAGGAAAGCTTGCGATTTAGGTAGAGGATACAGTTGTGATGGAGTTGGAGTGCAATATGAATATGGCTTAGGGGTAGAGAAGTCAATTCCTAAGGCAACTGAGTTTTATTTCAAAGGTTGTCACCTTAAATCGCCTGAAGCCTGTTCCAACTACCAAAGACTAGGGAGAGGGTTACAGAAGATCCAGTTTTTTATTGGTCCTTCTAGCCGATTCAACAGGTTTTGAGAAGAAAGGCTAAGGCTAGAAGGTTGGTCTCAAATCTAGGCGAAATCTTACAAAAGGAGATGCTGACTTTTAGCATCCCATAAGTCTCAGATTAATATTCCATTTCTAATGTTCAACATATAGGGAAATGGCATTTTAGATATGCAAAGGATTTCGAAAAAGTACTCTTTCAATAGCATTTCGAGCCTATTTCCCGAGCCTGTATGTTTTTTCCTATAACTGTTCCCATTTGGACAAATGCAGGAGCCAATCACATGAAATTGCTGTCAATAGCGCTTATCTCGTTAATAGCTACTAATTGCTGGGGAGCTACGATTGAAGAAGATCGGAAGGCCTGCGAAACAAATGAGCCAGCTGCCTGTTTTAACTTAGCCATGCGTTATCAAAGTGGTGACGGTGTAGAAAAATCTTTAGAAAAAGCCGAAGAACTATTTCAGAGAGCTTGTGATCATGAAGATGGAGCTGGGTGTAATAACTTAGGTGTTATGACGCTTAATGGCGATGGTGTGGCTCAATCTACCGAAAGGGCAGCTTCCCTATACGAAAGAGCCTGTTCTCTGAACGACTTTAATGGATGTCAAAACTTAGCAGGCCTTTATGCAAGTGGTGATGGTGTCGAAAAATCTCCAGCTAAAGCAATTGAATACTACACAGTGGCTTGTGAAGGTCAACTAGGTTCATCCTGCAATGATATGGCTCTTCTATATCTTGAGGGGGAAGATATTCAAAAAGATGTTCCAAAGGCAGTTGAAAATTTTTCTAAGGCATGTGAACTAAATGATGCCCAAGGTTGTTCAAATATCGGGTTGCTATACGAATCTGGTGAAGGAGTAGAGCAATCTTATGAAAAAGCGGGAGACTTCTTTACTAAAGCATGTGAACTTGATTTAGGAAAGGCTTGTAATAATTTGGGAATCCTTGAGCTTAACGGTCAAGGGCGACCACAGTCCTATACCAAGGCAGCCAAACTCTATCAAAAAGCATGCGAACTAGAAGAATTTCGGGGATGCAGTAACTTAGGCTCTCTTTACCGGGACGGCCACGGTGTTGAACAATCTATGGCCAAGGCTCTTGAGTATTACGAAAAAGCCTGCGAAGGAGAGCTCGGTGATGCCTGTGGAGCTGTTGGAGCCATCTATGGCAGAAATGAAACTCTAAAAGATGAGAAAAAAGCAGCTAGTTTCTTTGAAAAGGCCTGTTCTTTGGATTTCGGTGCCTCATGCTTTTTGCTTGGCCATGCTTATGAAAATGGGCTAGGCGTTGAAAAGAACTACGAAAAAGCCAATGAGGCTTATGAAAAAGGATGCGAGCTGAATTTAAAAGAGGCTTGCTTCACACTAGGCGCTCACTATATGGATGGCAACGGTGTCGAAAAATCGGCTGAGCGAGCAAACACCTTCTACCAAAAAGCCTGCGACATGGACTATGGAGTAGCTTGCTTATCTCTTGGTACTAACTACTCAACTGGGACAGGAATTGAAAAGTCCGAAGAAATGGCAGTTAAATATTATGAAAAAGCTGCATCTCTTGGTGTCACGGCGGCAAAACTGAACTTGGCTGAACTCCACTATTACAGTAGTGGTGCTGAAAAGTCCTACGAAAAAGCATTTGAACTCAACTCTCAAGCATGTGATGCTGGTACTGGAGAAGGTTGTTACAACATAGGCTTGGACTATCAAAAAGGAGAAGGTGTTGAGCAGTCTTTTCAGAAGGCAGCTGAATCTTATGAAAAGGCATGCAACCTTAACTATCCGCTTGGATGTCTAAACCTTGGTGTGCTTTATTGGGAAGGTTCTGGAGTGCCTCAGTCCTATTCGAAAGCTAACGAGTTCTACGAAAAAAGTTGCGAAATGGGTGAACCCATGGCTTGCTTTAACGTAGCTGTGAACGCTTGGCAAGGAATTGGTACTGAGAAATCTTTTCCAAAAGCTAAGAAGTACTATGAGAAGGCATGCGACATGCAGTTCGGTGGAGCATGTTCAAATCTTGGCGCAATGTACTCTGAAGGCCAAGGCGTAGATAAGTCCTATTCGACAGCAAAACGATACTATGAGAAAGCTTGCGACCTCGGTACAGGTATCGGGTGTGCTGACCTTGGCGACCTCTATGAATATGGCAAAGGTGCTCGCCAGTCCTACTCAAAAGCAATAGAACTCTATAAAAAAGGATGTGGACTCGAAGATGGAACCGCCTGTGGCAATCTTGGTGAAATGTATTACCAAGCTCGTGGTGTCAAGCGTAATTACGGGGAAGCAAAAAATCTATTTGCAAAAGGTTGCGAACTTGGAAACGGTCTTGCCTGCTACAACATGGGTGTGCTCTATACAAATGGACAAGGAGTAAAGAAATCACAATCTACAGCACAGGAATACTTAGGAAAAGCTTGTGACTTGGGAATTGAACAAGGTTGCAAGGAGTATGCAAAGTTGAACAAAAGTACCAGTAAAAAGACCAAG
>JAJPXW010000004.1 GCA_021205255.1 Burkholderiales bacterium | reverse complement strand
AATTTCTTAAAGATCTATCAATGATGCAGAATCTTGGCGAGGAATTGACGAGCTCTTTTGCTCTTGGGTGCCTGGAAAAATTCTTCTGTCGGCGCATCTTCGACAATTTCTCCAGAATCCATAAAAATAACTCTGTCGGCGACTTTCCTCGCAAAGCCCATCTCATGGGTGACCACCATCATGGTCATACCTTCTTGAGCAAGTTTGACCATTACGTCGAGCACTTCATTGATCATTTCCGGATCAAGGGCCGAAGTCGGTTCGTCAAAAAGCATGCAAACAGGATCCATAGCCAAAGCACGGGCTATGGCGACACGCTGCTGTTGTCCACCGGAAAGCTGGTTTGGAAACTTTTCAGCTTGTGAGCCAAGCCCTACCCGGTTCAATAGCTCCAAACCTCTTTTAATTGCCGCATCCCTGCTTCTCTTAAGCACTTTCGTTTGCGCAAGGATGAGATTGTCTTTAATAGTGAGGTGAGGAAATAGCTCAAAGTGCTGAAACACCATTCCTACATGTGACCTTAACTTTGGAAGGTCAGTTCCAGGAGTAGCGAGATTGACGCCGTTAACTGAAATTTCGCCGCTTTGGAATGGTTCAAGGGCATTGACTGTTTTAATTAAGGTGGACTTTCCCGAGCCGGACGGTCCGCAAATAACTAGCACTTCACCTTTTTCTACCGATGCGGAGCAGTTTCTGAGAACTTGAAAATCCCCGTACCACTTGCTGACATTTTTTATCTCGATCATCGGCATTTTTAGGTCACTTTATTTGCTTCTTCAGATGGCATACAGTATATAAGCGAAACTTTGAAATTCTAGGATTAATGACGGAAATATAAGGGGCGGCAATCATGGAAAATAAACTGTCAACATCTCCAATTACTTTACCTAAGGATGTAAGCCCGGCAACTAGGGTGATGCCAATGCCTGCAGATACAAACCAGTACGGAGATATCTTTGGAGGCTGGATTATGAGTCACGCGGACCTTGCTGGTGCCACTTGCGCTGCTAATCGCGCCAAGAGTAGAGTGGCCACAGTTGCCGTTACGAGCTTTGCATTCAAGGAACCAGTCAATGTCGGCGATCTAGTTTCCTTCTACGGAACTATTGCCAAAGTTGGCACCACCTCCGTAACTGTGGATGTCGAAGTATTCTCTGAACGAATTCGAGAAAACAGAACACAAATAGTAAAAGTCACTGAGGCGCAAATCGTCTATGTAGCATTGGACGCACAAGGTCGGCCTCAACCAGTCGATCGCCCTAAAGAGACTTTACAAGATAAAGCAATAAACGAAATTGAGCTTCATATTCTTCCGACACTTAAAAGAATAGTTCCTGCCAAACAGTCTAAGGATAAAAACTTAGTTCTTGATCTGCCAGCTACTAAGCCGGCATTGAGGCTTATGCCTATGCCGTCCGATACTAATGAGTTTGGCGACGTGTTTGCCGGCTGGGTCATGAGCCAATGCGATCTCGCCGGTGCCGTTCCGGCTCTGCTTGAGGCCCAATCCCGTGTGGCAACCGTAGCAGTGACGAACTTCACATTCAAGGAACCTGTTTATGTGGGCGATGTCGTATCTTTCTACTCGCGCATACTAAAAGTCGGTACCACTTCAATCACGGTAGATGTTGATGTCTTTGCAGAAAGGCTTCTGAAGGATAACTACAACATTGTCCATGTGACGGACGCTCAACTTGTTTACGTAGCTCTTGACGCCCAGGGTAAAAAGCAAAAAGTCGATAGGCCTGGAAAAGTCAAGTTGTCAAGTTCCATTAGGCCGTAATCCACTAGACAATAGAACGACGCCAAGAAAAAAGTTTGGGCAGTGTAGCTAAAGCCACTGCCCAAACTTAATTAAAGTGAACTGGAGTGGAAGTGCTTCTAGACCTTGAGGCCTAGTCGAATTTAGGTGTGCGCTTTTCCAAGAAAGCTTGCATAGCCTCTCGAGATTCTTCTGCGTTAAAGAGCTCTTTAAATACGTTCTGCTCTAATTCCGATTGCTCTTTTATTCCACGGAAATTAGCTGCCTTGAGAATTTCCTTAGTCGCTAGAACAGCCTTTTGAGGCAGAGTAGTCAATCTAGAGGAGACGGCGGTTGCCTGCTGCATAAGCTTGTCATCTGGAACGACGCCAGTAACTATTCCAAGCGTGGCCGCTTCATGCGGATTCATCGGTTCGCAAAGCAATATCTTCTGCATTGCTCTTTTATAACCACCGTTTTTAACTGCAAATAGACCCGTACCTAACTGCGGACATAATCCCAAGGCAACGTCCGGCAGCGAAAAGAGAGCATGCTCTCCACAGTAGACCAAATCGCAGTGATAGAGAATGACGGCGCCTTGTGCAACAGCTGGACCAGCCACGGCAACGACAATAGGCTTAGTACATTCGTCAAGAGCATTAATGACATCCTTAAACGCTTCGAATAGAGGATGTGGATTTTTCATCATTTCATCGATGTCGAGTCCAGCGCAGAAAACGTTGGATTCTCCTGTCAGCATTAAGACTCTGACTTTCTCATCCTTTTCACTTTCCCTAATATGCTTGGAAAGCTCTGTGCACATTTCCGTATCCAGAGTATTTCTTCTTTCTGGACGTTGGATGGCTATTTGGGCAACCTTATTTTCTATTGTTGTGACTATAGGCATTGAATTCTCCAAAATTTTACGATTGTTGCCCGATTTTCACCCTGCCTTCTCCGGCCTATAGTTAATTTGAGGAATTCAGGAATTAAGAAAAGCTATTACAGCTCTAGGGTGTACAGCGTTATGTGCGGGTCCGACTCATCCGGTGTTGGCGCGTAACCTCTTTTTAGCATCATTCTCTTCATGGCTTCGTTATCGTTGAGAACATAGCCAATAAGTTGTTTTAATCCAAACTTCCGGGCATTTTCCTCAAGAGCGGACATAAGTGGCCCTGATAGTCCCATTTTCTGCCAGGAGTCCTTTACTGAAATGCCAAATTCAGCGGACGTTCCATTCGGAAGTATCGAGAACATGGCTTCCGCCACGATTTCATCGGGCCTACCCTCCCTATCTCTAGAAAATAAACATAAGCTGCGATCCGGATCAGAAGTCAGAGCGTTAGTAATAATGACTTCGTCGCTACTTGCTCCATGGAAGCGCTGTTGACGGCTGTGCTGTGACAAACTATCCAAATACTTCTTAAAAGCCTCGGCATCTGCCGGTTCGGCGCTTTTAAGAACGAGGTTGCCGAAATTGCCTTTTATGTTTATTTCCTTAAGGTTATTAGTCACTGGGAATACCAAATGAGAAAATTTCTCATCGGCTTCCAGTGGTAGCGGTCCAGTTACGGCGTTTGCATCTAATACGATTGGCCACTGTCCTCCGCACAGCAATGGATCGATTTCCAAAGACCGGAGCGCGGGGACCACGGTAGCTAGCTGAGAGAGCTTTAAAAGAATTTCAGCAATAGGTTCTGGATCGACAGCAGCCATCCCCTTGCATTCGCTAAGCAAGTGCCTAACTTCGGAAGTCTCCAGCATAGATTTAGCATCAGCCTTAGTAAGCGGTACGAAATTAGATATTGGTTCATACCCGAGGCTTCCATATAAGCCGCCGATTCCCACATACACCATCGGACCGAACTGATCTGTTGTACGGAACCCTACCTTAAGTTCCCGCAGGTTCTTATCAGTAATCATCTTTTGGACCAGAACCCCAAAATCCCGGCGACTGATTAACGCATTCTCAGCCCTTTGTTTCAAGGCGTCCCACGCTGCTTGCAGCTCGTCTTCGTTACGAATGCCCAGAATAACGCCGTTAACTTCGCTTTTTGAGAGTACTCCGTCAGTCCTTAGCTTCATAGCTACGGGATAGCCTAAGGCAAAAGCCGCTTCTCGAGCTTCGCCTATCGAACCGGCTTCCATTGCAGCCGCCGTATGGATTCCAAGGCTAGCAAGCATTCGCTTCGCGTCTTCTTCATAGATAAGATTACGTTTTCTTCTTTTAGCCTTCTGGACAATCTTTCTGACTCCTTCATAGGTTTCGGCAGGTTCCGAAGCGGGAGCTTGTAGGATTTGGTTCTTCGCATGCCGGATGCCACGGAACTTTTCCATTAACCCGATAGTTAAACAAGCAGCTTCAATGTCGTCAAGCGCTGGAATCCCGTTCTTTTGCATATGAGCAATGGCTTTCCGTGCACTGCTTGAGCCTATCCATACTGTAACAACTGGCTTGGCATTATCTTTTAGGACCGGCACTAACGCTTTAGCGATCTCTTCCTGTGAACTCATGGGGTTTACGCCGATAGCCATGAGCAAACCGCCGCAACTTTCCATCGTCAGCACAAAGGCCGCAAGGTTGGCTATAACTTCGGGGGAAGCGTTTAATCCCGCATTAATTGGATTTGCGTAAGGAAAAGGAATATGAAATTTTTCTGCTAGCTCCGAAGCGGTTGAGGGGTCTGTCTTTGCAATCTGAACATGGCACTTATCGAGAGAATCTGCCATTAACGTATCGAGACCTTTGCTATTGACTAACCCATAGACAGAACCGGCACTAAACTTGCGACTAAAGGAAAAAGCTTGGATGACTGAAGCGAAATCCTGAACGGAATTTACTAAAAGCGCACCTGCTTTTTCTAAAGCTCGGTCCATTAGCTTGCCTGAGCGATGTGGCACGGAGTTGTTATTGACCACAATGTCTTCAGCAGCTCTAGATTGTCCGCCTTTAAGCAAAATAACTGGTTTAGTTCGGGATGCTAGGCGCACTGCCGAAAGGAGCTTCCTTGGATTCCTGAAAGTTTCCAGATACAGTACAACTACAGTTGTCATAGGATCGGAAGCCATCATATCCAAGTAATCAGCCGCCAATAACTCTTGCTCCATTCCTGGATCGATGACAAAGGAAAATCCAGCTTTATGCTCCAGGGCAATCTCAATCATGCTACTTACTAGGCCAGGAGATTGGCTAATTAGACCAACTCCGCCTTCAGCTGGCATTTCAGGTAAAAAAGATGCATTGAGTTTGCGTGACGGATGGAGAATTCCCAACGACTGCGGTCCAGCTATCTTGACACCGGACTTTGCGCACTCGGCGATCTTTTCTTTAATCTTTTCTGTAATTTCAGACTTGGGATAGCCTCCGCAGAGCAGAACTGAACCGACTTTCAACTGCATGCATTCCGCTAGAACCTTCTCATAGTATTCCGGAGGCTCAGCTAGCACTACCAAATCTATGGGTTCTTTGATATCAGCTATTTTCGAAAAGCATTTTTCATCACCAATGTTCTTAAGCTTTGAGTTAACGGGAAAAAGCTTTGCAAAAGCCTTGGCTTCCTGAAGATGCTGCCAAAGTAGCGCACCTAGGCTATCAGGTTTATCGCTAACTCCCACAACTGCAATCGCAGTAGGGTTAAACATGGAATGAAGATAATGCTTAAAGTCCATTCTTCTGTGCCTAGAGAGTCCAGAAAATAAAACACATAATACAGTTTCGAAGCGCAATAAAATTCGAACTTAATATTCCGAGCAGAAACCAAAGACTTCCATAAGGAGCATTAATGAAAGTCGACGGCAGAGCCTTGCGGTCAATAAAGATAGACAAAGACCTTGGAAAGGTATGGGTGCTTGATCAGCGTCTGCTGCCCCATAAAGTAGAAGAAATAGAGCTGAAAAGCCTTGATGAAGTCATTAAAGCCATAAAACAAATGACTGTGCGTGGAGCGCCCCTGATAGGAGTAACGGCTGCCGCGGGCTTAGCCTTGGCATGTAGTTCTACGACTTCGGCCGAATCAATTCAGATAGCAGCCGACAAACTAATCGCTTCTCGACCTACCGCAGTAAATCTTTACTATGCCGTAGACAGAGCGTTAAAGACGCTTCTTAGGACTCCACAGGATGAAAGAAGGCAAATGGCCTGGGCGATGGCTAATCAAATTTTGCTTGAAGAACTGGATAGAAGCTACAAAATTGGCCAATCTGGAGTTGAACTTATTAAATCTTTATACGAAAAGAAACAGCGCCCGATCACGGTTTTGACTCATTGCAATGCCGGATGGCTAGCTACAGTCGACTATGGCACTGCGACTGCTCCTATCTACGCCGCGCATGAACAAGGAGTTCCAGTACAAGTTCTTGCAGACGAAACACGACCAAGATTACAAGGGACGTTAACGGCCTGGGAACTTTCAGAGCATGGTATTCCTGTGAAGTTAGTTGCAGATAATGCAGGCGGTTTTCTCATGAGGCAAGGTAAAGTAGATTTAGTAATTACCGGTGCTGACAGAATTGCTAGTAATGGCGATACTGCTAACAAAATAGGAACTTACCTTAAAGCGCTAGCGGCATTCGATAATGGTGTTCCTTTTTACATTGCGGCTCCGAAATCGACCTTTGATTGGTCAACTGAAAATGGAAATGCCATCCCAATTGAGGAAAGAGGCGCAGACGAAGTAAGGCTAATTAAGGGTCTGGATAAAAGTGGAAATCTAACTGAAGTTCTCATTACCGATCCGGAGATGGAAGTAGTCAATCCTGGTTTCGATATAACTCCAGGACACCTAATCACTGGTTTCATTACTGAGTACGGTATTTTTAAAGTGTCCGAATTTTCCAATTTAAAAGGTTTGCATGAATAACAAAGAAGAACAAGAGAAGAAGCGGGAAAAGACTCTGCGTAAGAAAATAATAGAAACTGCTCGGTCTATGAATCGGCTTGGTATCAATGTCAATAAGAGCGGCAACGTCTCAGCACGGTTTGAAGAGGGTGGTCAGCATGGGTTTTTAATTACTCCCACCGGCATTCCATATAAATTGCTTCGTCCCAAAGATATTAATTTCACTTGGAAAATCGGAGAGAAATGGCATCATCACGGTCCTTTCGCCCCATCAAGCGAATGGATGTTGCATGCACTCATTTACGCCAATCGTCCAGACATAAAGGCAATAGTCCATACGCATTCACGGATGGCAACGGCTTTATCGTGCCGAGGGAAACCTATTCCAGCATTCCATCCTTTAATTGCTACTTTAGGAGGTAAAGAAATCGCATGCGCCGAATATGCGACGATGGGAAGTGAGGAACTTGCAGAAGAATGCGTTAAAACTCTAGGCTCTACCATGGGTTGTCTTTTAAGTCACCACGGTGTGGTCGCCTGTGGTCACTCCCTTGAACAAGCCCTTGCTTTTGCAGTGGAAATTGAAAACCTTGCCAGCATGTGGATAGAGCTTCTAAAAATAGGAGGACATACCCTACTTCCTGACGAAGAGATGGATAGGATCCTTGAAAAATTCAAGGTTCACCCCCAAAACTATGTGAGGTGACATATAACGAACAACTTTGGCTGAAAGTCCCAAATAGCGGGAAGAAATAGCGGGAAGAAGTGAAAGCTGCAAAAGATCCTTTCATTTTCAAAACCCAAACCCTTCATTAATTTGCCCAACAAAACTAAGAACTTGATATTTAGGAAACAATGAAATTCATCAAGCTGTTTTGCGTAGTCTTGGCCATTTCCCTGCTTAGTGCCTGCAGTCATCCGGACCTTATTAAGGTTGGCGAGTCTTATCAACAAGTCATGGATCAACTCGGTACACCAGATGCCCAAACCAATCTTCCTGACGGCTCGATTAGAGTTGTCTACTCCAGACAACCTATGGGACAGACGGTCTATGCATTGATATTTGGCCCAGATGGCACTTTAATTAAGAAAGAACAGATTCTTTACGAAAAGTTCATTAAAGAAAATATCAAACCCCACCAAATGGATCAGGCCGATATCGACAAGCTCTTCGGACATCCTTGTGAAAAGTGGACTTATAAGCTTAGCAACACCCATGTCTATATGTATAGGTTTGAAGAAGGTGGACTGCCCTGGGCGCTATGGGTCGACTTCGATAACAACACCAATAAAGTCTTAAGCTGGACTATAAGTATCGATCCTTGGTCGCAAAGAGACGGGGATTCTAAAAATTAGAGCTTAAAGTTTGAAAGGGATGGCTTGTTGGAACTTTTCACTGCCATCTCTTACCTGTTCTGTTAATAAGCGCTGGTGTGGGCCTAGGCACTGAGATTTTTAGGAAGGTGGGACACATAAAACCATCTCAATAGCTGACAAAAAGTAGCCAAAATTCCTTCAAAGTGATTTGGTTACAATGCCTTTATTAAAACTAGATCACTGGCTCTGAAATTTAATAAATTCATCCAAAAGCTTATGGAAGAGAAAGAAGAAAAATGGTTGAGGACTGACGGCACACGCATTGCGTGTAAGGAAAAAATTAAGGTTTTAACTGAAAACCGCCAGGAAATAACATCACTTCTACAAGATGCCCTCGAAGACGCCATCTTGATGGGATGTTCTGAAAAGAGCTTCAAGGAGGTCTACATGGATCTCCTAAATTCATTAAAAGCATCCTATCCTGAACAGAAGTAAATCAGGACAGTAGTAACCGATTCATTTGGAAGATCCATGAAAATAGTCAAGCTGTTATGCGCCGTAGCCTTAATGTGCATTCTTAGCGCCTGCAATCATCCCGACCTTGTGAAGATTGGTGAAAATTACCAACAGGTCATGGACCAATTAGGTGCTCCTGACTCCAACACCACTCTTCCTGACGGATCAATTAGAGTTGTCTACTCAATGCAACCGATGGGACCGCAAGTCTATGCATTGATTTTTAGCCCGGACGGTAAGCTAATCAAGAAAGAGCAGATTCTCTACGAAAAATTTTTCATAGATAACATTAAGCCCCATGAAATGGATCAGGCAGACATCGATAGGATGTTCGGTAAACCTTGCGAAAAGTGGAGATATGCGCTTAGCGACACACATGTCTATATGTATAGATTCGAAGAAGGTGGACTGCCCTGGGCTTTATGGGTGGACTTTGATAACAAGACCAATAAAGTCTTGAAATGGACTGTGAGCATTGATCCTTGGTCACAGCGAGACGATGGCAACGACTTCAATTAGCCGATTAGTACCTTGAACTTTGCTATTAAGCGCTTACATTCTTTACAGATTCCCATTTCGTCCTCTTCTAGTTCTGGTTCTAGAGACCAGGAACTTATTGACTTTTCCAAAGGCAATTAGCTAATGAAATTTTTCAGATTTTTAATTCTCCTGGCGCTTGCGTCGTTTCTTAGCGCTTGCAATCATCCCGATCTTGTAAAAGTCGGCGAAAATTATCAAAAAGTGATGAACCAGCTTGGAGTTCCGGACTCCGAAATCACGTTACCTGACGGTTCGATCCGAGTGGTCTATTCAAAACAACCCATGTCGCCGCACGTCTATGCGCTGATCTTCAGTCCAGATGGCACACTGATCAAAAAGGAGCAGATCCTCTATAAGGACTTCTTTTTACGGAACATTAAGCCCAAGGTTATGGACCAGGCCGATATTGATACCATGTTCGGTAGGCCATGCGAAAAAAGAACTTTCAAGCTTAGCGGAACACATTCCTACATGTACCGTTACGAAGAAGATGGGGTACCTTTGGCATTATGGGTAGATTTCGACAATAAAACTAATAAAGTCGTCGATTGGACAGTTACCATAGATCCTTGGTCCATGAAAGGTGGCGGAGGAGATGCTAAAAAATAAGATCCGTCCTAACGTCAATGGCTGAATTTAGTTTCAGCCATTTTTGTATTTGCTATGACAAAGCCTCTAGGAAATAAAGAAAACAAAGAAAATAAAGAAAACACAAATGGATACAAGATCTGGCTACCAACTATTGGGCTAGCCTTTGCTGCTTTTGTGTTCAACACTTCGGAATTTCTGCCAATTGGCCTATTGCCAAACATAGCGGAAAGCTTGCATGAAACCGATTCGCAGACCGGTCTTGTCATTACGGTATATGCGTGGGTCGTGGCTTTAATGTCGCTGCCATTGACGATTCTCACTGCAAAACTGGAGAGAAGGAAACTTTTAATAGCGCTACTAATAATATTTGCAGCTAGCCACTTAGTAGTACTGGCAGTCAATTCTTTCGTCCAATTGATGGGTGCAAGAATTTGTGTTGCTCTTACGCATTCTATTTTCTGGTCGATCATGACTCCGCTAGCGGCCAGAACCGCTCCTATGGGAAAGATGGCTACTGGCTTAGCTGCTGTGTCCGGAGGAAGCATACTTGCCACAATTCTTGGCGTTCCGCTTGGAACCCAGCTTGGCTATTTAGCTGGATGGCGTGAGTCCTTTTTCATTATTGGAATCGTCGCTTTAATAGTCCTGGTCTACATCTTTTATTTCCTTCCTGAATGCAAAAGCGATCGCGCAGGCTCTTTGAAAAGTGTCCCCATCCTATTTAGAAGACCAGGTTTAGTTCAACTTTACGTCTTAACAGCCATCGTTATTCTTGGCCACTTCACGGCCTATTCCTATATCAGTCCGTTGTTGATCAATGAAGGTGGTTTAACGGAATCCGCAACCGTTAGCGTTCTCTTCGTCTTTGGTACTGCTGGAATTGTTGGAGTAGTGGCTGGAGCAAAAACTGCAGTTAGATTTAAATCAGCTACTATTGTTTTGCCAATGATTGCCATGACCCTATGTCTGGCGCTGCTTACTTCGCTTTGCACCCATTGCACACTTCTTCTTTAACTAGCAGCGTTCTGGGGAGCGGCTTTAAGTCTTTTGGCACTGGCCTTTCAAACTACGCTGTTGCGTTTTGCAAGTGATGCGGCTGATGTCGCAACTTCCATGTATTCAGGAATTTTCAATATTGGTATTGGTGGAGGAGCTTTTCTTGGAAGTATCGTCTCCATGCATTTAGGCTTTGGCGCAGTTGGCTATGTTGGCTCATTCTTAGTAGCAATATGCGTAATCCCATGTTTCTACCTATGGGTCAGAACTGGGAACTGCATGTTAGGTGGAGAGCCTTCGCACGAGGTCAAACTTTCTGATTAGATACAAAGATTGAGACAAAGATAGATACAAAGAACAAGAAAAACCAAGAAAGATTGGATTTACCACTTGTTCTTCCAGTAAGAAAGGGATGGAAGTTCTAAATTTTCTTCTATATTTTCAACACATTGCCTCTTTTTGCAAATAAATCAAAATGACCGTAACAGGCTAGATCTATTGTTCGTGGGCAGCTCTTCTCTTTACTATCCACCAAAAGGAGTAAGTTACTATGTTGGATCATTTAGATCGTTTGGGTGTCCAAGCCCTTTCTACGGCGATGATTGCGCAACTCGTGGCCGGTTTGATGAGCCATACTGTCTCTGCTATCGCTCCAGAAATCACCCGTACGCTTCATTTCAGTTCTTCCTTCATTGGTATTTATACATCTTGTATTTATCTGGGAGCTTGCTTGTCCTCCCTCGTAAGTGGAACTTTTATTCGTAAGTACGGACCAGCACGCATTACCGAGTACTGCCTATTGGCTTATGCGGTTTCGCTTCTTCTATGCTTTGCCGACTGGTCAACAATTATTATTGGTTCTGGTCTCTTACTTGGTTTAGGAAAAGGAGCTGTACAGCCTGCGGTCAATACGATGGTGAGCCACCACACTCAAAAATCTCACCTGAACTTTATTTTCTCCATAAAGCAAACAGCCGAGCCAATCGGTATTGCATTAGCTGGCATATTGATTCCGTATATAGCAATTCATTACGATTGGCAAGTTGCCCTTACGTTTGCAGCTGTCATTGGCGCAGCAGGTGCATACTGGTGTTTGACTGTAAGGCCGGATCAGGACACTTACATAGACAAAAATGAAAAAATCACGCCTAAGTCCTTGCAGGAAAGCTTTAGGTTAGTGATCAGTAGCCCGGCACTCATGAAATTAGCCTTCCTGAGCATCTGCTATAAAGGCTTGGCAACTACTGCATTGGCTTACTTAGTTACTTACCTAGTCCATAGAGACTTCACACTATTGTTTGCCGGTTATGCGCTCTCTGTCTCAACAGTAGGCATGTTTGCAGGAAGACTTTTCTGGGGTTGGTTGGCTGACAAAATCAATTCTTCAAAAGCCGTACTGGCATTTTGTGGAATTTTGATGGGCCTTTCCACTATAGCTCTTGCTCAGATAGAACCTCATTCATCAAAGGCTCTCATTGTTTGCATTGTCTTCCTATTGGGGTTTAGTTCGAAAGGCTGGTCAGGTGTCTATTCCGCCCAGGTTGCTCTACATGCACCAGAGGGTAGAGTATCAGAAGCCACTGGCGGAGCTGATTTCTTTGAAGACATCGGTGCCATCATTATTCCTGTACTCTTTGGTCTATTAGTTACTCACTGGGATAAAGACTATCACTTGACGTTCTATTTGGTTGCCGCTACGACTATCGTTACTGGATGTCTTCTTATTTTCTTGAAGAAGCCAATCCATCTTCACCATAAAGAGGCCCAATAGAACCGTGTAGCTATCTATTAACGTCTGCACTGAAATAGCAGAATCCAAACCAGTTCTCAGTCCCCCTTGCTGAGAACGCTCTAAAGAAAAGCCCCAAGCAGTTAATCTACTTAGGGCTTTCCGTCTACTGGTTTATTTAGGCAGTAGGTGCAGCTGGGTGCTTATGCTCGTTACGTAAACGAATATGCAATTCTCTTAATTGTTTTTCGTCAACTGGAGACGGAGCATTAGTCAATAAGCACTGGGCACGCTGAGTCTTCGGGAACGCAATAACGTCGCGAATGGAATCAGCACCGGTCATGATCGTGATAATACGGTCTAAGCCGAATGCAAGACCACCATGGGGAGGTGCTCCATATTGCAGAACGTCAAGCAAGAAACCGAATTTCTGTCTAGCTGCTTCCGGACCAATCTTCAATGCGCTAAAGACCTTAGTTTGCGTATCGGCATCATGAATACGAATAGAACCGCCACCGATTTCCCAACCGTTTAAAACCATATCGTAGGCTTTTGCAAAACAGTTGCCGGGATCGGTTTCCAACTTGTCCTCATCGCCTTCTTTTGGACTAGTAAATGGATGGTGGCAAGCGTCCCAACGCTCTTCTTCTTCGTTGTATTCAAACATTGGGAAGTTAATGACCCAAAGTGACTTCCAGCCTTCTTCGAATAGTCCATGGCTCTTGCCGAAATCGCTATGACCAATTTTCAATCTAAGTGCGCCAAGGGAGTCATAGACAACTTTCTTACGGTCGGCGCCAAAGAAGATGACATCGCCAGTCTGCGCTTCAGTTCTCTTTAAGATCTCGGCTAGAACTTCATCGGAGAGATTCTTAACGATCGGGCTTTGCAGACCTTCTCTTCCTTTAGTTGCATCGTTTACCTTGATGTAGGCCAAACCTTTAGCACCGTAGATCTTTACGAATTCCTGGTAGCTATCGATTTCGCTACGAGGCATCTGTGCACCTTGTGGGACACGTAAAGCCATGACTCTTCCATCAGGAAGTTCAGTTGCGCTCTTGAACACTTTGAAGTCAACATTCTTCATCATGTCGGTCAGATCAGTCAGCTTGAGCTTTACTCTCAAGTCTGGTTTATCGGAACCGTAAGTATTCATCGCATAGGTGTAGTCCATGACTGGGAATGGGTCTGGCAGGTCAACGTTAATGGTTTCTTTAAACACATAACGCATCAAGCCTTCCATGATGTGACGAATTTCTTCTTCTGTAAGGAAGCTAGTTTCGATATCCACCTGAGTGAATTCAGGCTGGCGGTCCGCACGAAGGTCTTCGTCACGGAAGCACTTAACGATTTGATAATATCTATCGAAACCGGCACACATCAGCATCTGCTTAAAGAGCTGAGGTGATTGTGGGAGTGCATAGAAATAGCCATCATGTACACGAGAAGGAACTAAGTAGTCGCGTGCGCCTTCAGGTGTGCTTCTTGTCAACATCGGTGTTTCAATGTCAATGAACCCATGCGCATCCAAGTATTTGCGGAAAGCCATTGCTGCTTTGTAACGCAATTTCATATTGCGCTGCATAGGAGCACGACGAAGATCCAGAACTCTATAAGTCAGACGTGTAGTTTCTGATAGATTCTCGTCGTCAAGAAGGAATGGAGGTGGTGCTGAAGGATTAAGGATCTTTAATTCATCGGCTAGGACTTCAATTCCACCGGAAATTAAATTTTCATTGCGTGTACCCTCTGGTCTTGCACGCACACGGCCTTTAACTTCAAGTACGTATTCGTTACGGACTTTATCGGCTGTATTAAAAACTTCCGGACGATCTGGATCGCAGACCACTTGGACAAGACCTTCCCTATCGCGAAGGTCGATAAAAATAACGCCGCCATGGTCGCGGCGACGGTGAGCCCAGCCATATAAGGTAACATCTTTCCCTATATATTTCTCATCTACCAGGCCGGCATATTGTGTTCGCATGGAAAACTCCGAGTTAGGCAAAACTCCAGCATGGAGTCTGCGGCTTTTCTTACAAAATTTAGCTAAACATGTGATTGTAGGTCAATCAAGAAAATTAACAGAATTTAATTGCAGTAATTTGTAATGATTGAGCTACTTATCGGCTTTTTCAGGTGTGGATTTGGATTCCGTTTTGGATTCAGCTTTCGGATTATCGACTTTAACTAGTGCTCCCTTATTCTTAGACTCTGCTTTTTCTGTTTCAGACTCATGGGAAGCTGCTTGTGCACGAGAAGACCCACCTTTGAAGTCAGTTGCGTACCAACCTGTACCTTTAAGCTCAAAGCCAGGTGCGGATAGCTGTTTTTTAAAAGTAGGCTGCCCGCATTTTGGACATATGGTTTTAGGTGCGTCTGAATACTTCTGGAGAATGTCCTTTTCGTAGCCACAATTTGTGCATTTATAGGCGTAGATAGGCATTTTTCTTCTTGAAATTAAAACTGCGCAATTATATTGCGGCTACTGGTTAAGTAAAAGTTGCCAACCCGCTTTCTTGAGATGCAGTCCACACACTCAAGGACCGTTTTTATGCGTTTTCAGTTGGATTTTTAAATGGTACAAGTGCCTGATCAATTGAAGTTTGGATTTGATCTAGCTTTTCAAAGCGCCGCCGATACTGAGCTCTCTTGGAAGACTTGACTTCTTCAATACTTTTTCTCGTCTCTTCCACCGGGATTTCAAAAAACCGGACGTCATCGAACTGAATACCTTCGCATTCTTTCCAAAAGTCATTAAATGAAGTTTTAAGTTTGCGGTCTAGGCGAATGTGGTTCATGGCGTAGTAGCCTTCATTAGTTACGCCGTAAATAACTTTTGCCCCTATATCTTTTGCGAAGCAGCGCAAACCATAGAAAATCAGGTTCTTTGTTCGATATCCAAAGAAGGCTTTTGTCAACTCCTTAATGAGCTGGCTTCCATTTTTCATGCCTTGGAGCGCACCTACATATATGACGGGCGTTACGCCGTCTTTAGCGTATGCAAGCCAGAAAATAATTTGGTAGAGAAGTTCACCGTCATAGAGAAGAAGCAAGGATAGACATCCTTCCTTTCGCTGTCCTCCTTCAAAATGCAGAACAAGAGAAAGCGGTTTGCCTTGCCACTCTTCTTCCCAAAGCACAATGTCCTGCTCTTTTACATAGAGGATTTCAAGAAATTCGGGCTTAAATAGCTTTTCTAGGATAAGAAAATGATTTTTAACTATTTCGGTCCGCTCGTTCCAGGTCGATTTCAAATAGAAAAAAGCACGTGTGGCCTGCTCTACTACAGAAGGGTTGCGCTCAAGTATTTGACGACGCAGTTCGTTGCCATTAAAGAATTCCAAAAGTTCCTGCACATCCTTAGGATGAAAGAAGCAACGGATTCTGAAAACGATATAGCGTTTAAAGCCTTTAAAAGTATGCGTGTGGTACATACTTTTGCCGATATAACGCAATATTTGTGTATTCACGCCTTTCTCCTTAGGTATGCCATGACGTGATAATGGTGGGTTAATAAGTGTCAATGCAGTAGGAGTGGGGAGTGTTTCACCCACATCTTGCCTGCAAGAAATTCGCAATAAAACTTTACAGGGTTGGGAAAGCCTAGGGGAGCATTCAGGATTGCCTAGCTTATACCAACAACTTAAACGAGCAAATACTTCGTGTCTTCAGCTCAGAACACAAAAGTATTTAGCTGTTCACTACCTTTCTAGACGGCCATCCGCAAAACGGAAGGTACACCCGCTCACTAGAATGGAATATCTTCGTCCTCTTCAGGGAAAGGATCTTCTTTTTGAGGTGCGCTAGAACTAGGAGGTGTTGTACTAGCTGGTGGCGTCGTAGTTCTGGGCGTTGGAGATTTTTCAAAGCCACTTGTATCTTTTGGAGCTGCGGAACTTCCTGTAAAGCCCCGAACCTCGGGATAATCATCATAGGCATCAGTCGTTCCCGTGCCCCCTCTAGAGCTAAGGAACAAACTACGTTCGCCCATAATTTCAGTAGTGTAGTGAGTCACCCCGTCTTTTTCGTACTTACGAGTTCTCAGTCTCCCTTCCACATACATTTGAGAACCCTTATGCATGTACTTCTGGATAGTTTCAGCCTGCTTACCGAAAAACACCACTCGATGCCATTCGGTTTCTTCACTGGTTTCTCCAGTATTTGGATTTTTCATCATGCGGGAAGTGGCAAGAGAGAAAGTGCAAATTGCCAAACTTCCATCGGATGAATAGCGGACTTCGGGATCTCTACCCAGATTCCCTATCAATTGGACTTTATTAAGAGAGGCCATTTTTTTACCTATGTAAGTAATCCGCAATTCATATGGACTGCAGGATTGAGATATTTAAATTTAGTTCTGTTATGCCTTGGGCAAAGAAACCTAGTGGCGTAAATAATATAAAAAATTGACATAGAAAAGAGAGTTCCGACTTTGGATCAGGAACTCCCTTAGGCTATTTAGTCAAGGTTGCCAATTTTTCCAAACTGTGATGGGACTTGAAAACTTTCAAGATGCACAGTGCTGGAAATTTTTCTTTTCCAAGGTTCGGGCCGTTACCACTCAACTGAAAACTGAATCCAGAATGATTGGTAAAGTAGCTAGATCGGCAACGACTTTATCAAGTAATTGCTACTAACTACAGCGCCCCGCACTCCGAAACCGAATGTGCGCAAGTCACCTCGAGCATCGTCATGCACAGTCTGATCATAAAGGACGATGCGTCAATTTACGTCCTTAGAGACGGCCTTCTTAATATTAATAATCTTTATTAACACCCCTGAATAGTTTTTAACATTGAAGGCTTCCCACCACGTTTTGGGGGAGGCCTTAAAGCCTTTAGTCGTCTTCATCCTTACG
>JAJPXW010000023.1 GCA_021205255.1 Burkholderiales bacterium | reverse complement strand
GTTTTCATGAGAGGCCTTTCCAAGATTTCCTGCGCCTTGCTTATCGCAGGTTTAGGATTTACTTCCCTTGCTTTCAGCGCAAGCTTTAATTGGGCGAGCCAAGGAGATATCCTTACTTTTGACCCGCATGCACAGAATGAATCATTAAACGGTGCGGCAAATGCCCTTGTCTACGAAGGTCTAGTCAGGTACGGTAAGAATTTTGAAATAGAACCTGCGCTTGCAGAAAGTTGGGAAATAGTTCCAGAAGGCTTTCTGTTTACTATCAGAAAAGGTGTCAAGTTCCAAGAGGGACAGAC
This sequence comes from Burkholderiales bacterium, assembly GCA_021205255.1. Classification (GTDB taxonomy): domain Bacteria; phylum Pseudomonadota; class Gammaproteobacteria; order Burkholderiales; family Burkholderiaceae_F; genus JAJPXW01. The sequence goes on along the minus strand of JAJPXW010000023.1, from coordinate 2,759 downwards.
TCTTACACCGGAAGACGTGGTCTTTTCTTTGAAGAGAGCTTTCCATCCGCTTTCTCAGTTTAAAACCTATACAGCGGGTATCACTGATGTCGTAGAACAGCCTGATGGGAAGGTTCTGGTAAAAACCGACTCCCACTCACCCGTCATTCTCAATCAGCTTACAACCCTAAAAATTATGAATAAGAAATGGGCGCAAGAGCACGGAGTAGAAGCACCGCAAAACTTTATTGATAAGGAAGAGTCTTATTCAGCTAAACATACCAATGGTACGGGACCTTTCAAGCTTAAAAGCCGAGAAGTCGATGTAAAGACGGTATTTGAAAGGAATCCAAATTGGTGGGATGAAGCCAATAGGGAAGGAAATGTCGACATTTCTACTTACACACCGATTAAATCGGCTGCTACCCGAACTGCTGCTTTGCTTTCCGGCCAGGTTGACTTCGTCATGGATCCAGCTCCTCAAGATATTCAACGTTTGAAGAGAGACCCTAATATCAAATTGATGGAAACTCCTGAACTGCGAGCAGTCATGATCCAGCTCGACCAGTTCCGAGACAATTCTCCATATATCAAAGTCAATGGCAAGCCTACTGACAAGAACCCGTTTAAGGATCAAAGAGTCCGCCAAGCTCTTTCCCAGGCCGTAGATATCGAAACGTTAAAGAGAACTGTCATGCGCGGCGCATCTGCTCCTACAGGCACGATAGTTGCTCCTGCAGCTAATGGCTGGTCTGAAAAAGCAGATAAGAGATATCCGTATGATGTAGCTGCCGCTAAGAAGCTACTTGCTGAAGCCGGCTATCCCAATGGATTTGAATTTGTTCTCGATACGCCGAACAACCGGTGGATTAATGACGAGTCTATTGCTAAAGCCTTAGCTTCCATGTGGGCAAAAATTGGAGTAAAGGTCAGCGTTAATGCCATGCCGCGTGCTCCATATTTTCCAAAAGTTTTGAACTACGATACATCAGCCTGTATGGTCGGTTGGGGTACAGCGACTCAGGACGCCCTTTACGCTATTCAGTCCTTGACAGGTACAGTCGATCAGAAAAAGGGTAATGGCCTATCAAATATAGGAAAGGTGTCCGATCCAGAACTTGATGTCCTAATCGAAAAGATCAAAGTGGAAGCCGATCCAAAAGTTCGCAATAAGATGATGGAGGATGCGCTTCTACTGATTAATGAAAAGGCCTACGTCATTCCATTGCACGCGCAAATTATTACTTGGGCAATGAATAAGAAAGTAGATATGCCTCAGCGGGCAGATAACTACATTATGCTCGATAAGGTGAAAGTGCAGTAAATAGATTCTAGGAAGGCCATAAATAGTTGGGCCTTCCAGGATCATAGCTTTTCTATGCTTGCTTTCACACTTCGCAGACTCTTCCAGGCAATCTTTGTGATGTTGATCGTCACTTTTATTGCCTTTGTGCTTTTCCAGTTTGTGGGAGACCCCGTTATGTCGATGCTCGGTCAGGAAGCGACAGAAGCCGACCGAGCTGCTTTAAGGGAATCTCTTGGACTAGATAAGCCCATGCTGACTCAGTATCTTTCCTTTGTAGGAAACGCTGTGCATGGTGATTTCGGCCTTTCATTAAGACAAGGCACACCTGTCTCCGAACTCTTTAAGGAAAAGATGCCGGCTACTTTAGAGCTTGCTTTCTTTTCTTCCATCGTAGCAACTTTGGCAGGTATCCCGCTTGGCGTTTTTGTAGCGTTAAAGAGAAATACGGCAACTGCTAAGTGGCTAATGGGACTGTCCTTACTTGGAATTTCGTTGCCTACGTTTTTTATAGGCATATTGCTAATCCTGGTCTTTTCTGTTTGGTTGGGGTGGTTGCCTTCCTATGGCAGAGGAGAAACCGTTTCGCTTGGCTGGTGGACTACAGGACTACTTACGAAAGATGGTCTGGAACATATAATCTTGCCGGCAGCTACACTGGCCGTCTTCCAAATTGCCCTGGTTATGCGCTTAGTGCGAGGTGAAATGCTGGAAGTTCTACGTACTGACTACATTAAGTTTGCAAGAGCAAGAGGTTTGCCACAACGCACTATCTACTTTAAACACGCACTTAAAAACACATTGCTGCCAGTCATTACGATCACTGGACTTCAACTTGGTGGAATCATCGCTTTTTCCATTGTTACTGAAACAGTTTTTCAGTGGCCTGGCATGGGTCTACTTTTTATACAAGCTGTGCAGTTTGCCGATGTTCCAGTAATGGCAGCCTATTTGTGTCTTATTTCACTGATCTTTGTCATTGTTAATTTAATCGTCGATCTGCTTTACGTCATGGTGGATCCTCGACTGAAACTTGATGGTAGTTAAAAGGTAAACCAAGAAAAATAAATAAGGATATCTACATGTCAACTCAATCAAATGCCAAACTTTTGAACGAAGCAAAGTGCGAACCGCTCTTGACTGAATGGAAAGATGAATTCACAAAAATAAGAAAAGACTTCCATCAGCATCCGGAAATCGGGTTAGAGACTCCGAGGACTTCCAAAATTATTGCCGATAAGCTGCGGGAGTTTGGTGTCGACGAAGTCCATGAAAATATTGGTGGCTACGGAGTCGTAGCCATCATAAAAGGGCATGAGGATAACGGTAAGGCAGTGGGATTAAGAGCCGATATTGATGCTTTACCTTTACAGGAATTAAGTGAGCACGACCATGTCTCGCAGGAAAAAGGAAGAATGCATGCCTGTGGCCATGATGGCCATGGAACTGTCTTGCTGTCAGTCGCTAAGTACTTAGC
>JAJPXW010000216.1 GCA_021205255.1 Burkholderiales bacterium | reverse complement strand
CATGATAAACACCTAGGGGTCATTTGCCTAAATCCCTCTCCCAAGTCAATATAATCAGACCAATTCCAAGTGGGGATATTTCGGCCGTAACCTCAACGCGCCGTATTGTATCCGAAGCTAATAATGATAAATAAATAGACAGGGCTATGACCCAGTCTCAATCCTGAGGACAAAACACAGTGAATTTAAAGGCCCTGCGATTAAGGTGCACGCCTGTTATTTTGGGCATCGCGGTTACCTTAGCATGTGCAGTTTCAGCTGCTGCCAGTGAAAATACAACTTCAATTCCTACCAGTGGTTCCGATTTAGCGGATGTCATCCAGAAATGGGTAAATGACATGGATGTTGTTCACGCCGAGACAATAATCGAAGACGGTGACACCAGTGCAAAAATCCTTGAAAGACTTGGCGTAAGAGACCAAGATATAAATCTTGCCAAGCTAGCAAGCGTAACTACAAAAGTCTCTACCAAATCTTCTAAACATACTAAGCACTCCAAAGCTCATAAAGTTGTTAGTAAAAGAGAAGCATTCGGCAAGTTAGTACCAGGTCACCTCGTACAGGCGAAACTAACGCCTAAAGGCGAAGTTATCTCTATCCGAATTTACAACAATAGAGACTCGATGGATCCTGAAGCGACTTTCGTAGAAATTGTTAAGGATGAGTCTTCTAGCACGAAGTTTAGACACGTGGTCAACAAGGCATCAGTAGAAATGGTGCCTGTTGCTGTTTCTGGAGTGGTAAAACATTCCTTGAGCCAGGGTGCAACTGATGTTGGGATTCCGCAATCTATCCAAAAGCAACTGGAACTTCAACTAGCCCAGTTCAATGTAAATAAGACAAAAACAGGAGACACCTTCAGTGTTCTTTATGAAAAGCGTGAATTTGAAGGTACGGACATGGGTCCGGGTCGTCTCTTAGCTTTTGAATATTATTCCGGCGGCAAAAAGAAAGCAGCAGCCTTTTGGTTTGACAACGGTAATGTGAGGGGTTACTTCAGGGAAGACGGGACAACTTCCGGAAAGAGTTTCCAAATTCCTTGTCAAGCTGTTCTAACTTCTCCGTTCAACCGTATGAGAAGACATCCAGTGACAAGGCGCTTACGTCCTCACTGGGGTGTAGACCTTGCGGCTCCGTATGGGACTCCTATATATGCAGCTTCCGATGGCAAAGTCTATAAGAAGACATTCCAGCGCAGAGGCTACGGTAACTATTTAGAAATAGACCATGGTGCAGGCTATACCACCCTTTACGCTCATATGAGCAAGTTTGCTATTGGTATGGAAGAAGGGTCGACTGTTAGAAAAGGCCAATTGATTGGCTACGTTGGCAGAACCGGCTTGACTACTGGTTCGCATCTCCATTACGAGCTTCGTAAAGACGGCAGCCAAGTAAATCCACTTCTAGCCAATGAAGGTACGTCTAATGGACTGACGCCAAGTGAATTTAGAGCTTTCCAACTGGCTATTGCGCCAATGAAGCATCAAGTAGCACTTTCAGGTCAAGTTCAGTTTGCTTATAACAAATCAGTTCATTCTTCCAATTAACTCTACGTTTTCTAAATAAGAAAAAACTGTGACTACACATAGTCGCACGGAACTTTATATCGGCATCATGTCAGGGACCAGCCTGGATGGTGCCGATGCTGTTTGTGTGAAATTTGAAGGTGACAAGTTACTAAAGACTTGGAGTACCTCTTTACCCTTTTCAGAGAAATTAAAAGAGGAGCTGTTATCTTTGTGCACTCCTGGCTTTGATGAAATAAATAGAAGCCAGAAAGCTGCTTGGCAGATTTCGGAAATTTATGCCGAAGTTTGTAAGAAGCTTTTTGAAGAGACTGGAATAGACCCAAAGAAAATAAAAGCAATTGGTGCCCATGGTCAAACTGTCCGTCACAACCCACAATTTCATGCTACGACGCAATTAATTAATGGAGCTTTGCTAGCCGAATTGACAGGGATTCCTGTGGTTTGCGATTTTAGAAGTCGGGATATGGCAGCCGGTGGCCAAGGAGCTCCTTTAGTTCCTCCTTTCCATCAAGAAGTTTTTGCTTCGCACGACTGCACTAGAGCAATTGTCAATATCGGAGGTATTAGCAATATAACCGTCATTCCGCCGAAAGGAAGTGGAAAAGGAGCTTTCGGGTTTGATTGCGGACCAGGGAACATGCTGTTGGACTTATGGATCCATAAGTCCAAAGGGGAAGCATTTGATAGGGATGGAAGTTGGGCACGTAAAGGAAATGTGATTCCTAAACTTCTAAAAAATTTTTCTACAGAGAAGTTTTTTAAATTGGTGCCACCAAAAAGTACTGGAAGAGAACTTTTTAATAGTGGATGGCTGACTAAGAAATTAACTACCTTTTCAAATGAAAAAGCTGTAGATATTCAGCGGACGCTTTTGGAATTAACGAGTCAGAGCATTGTTGATGCCATTAAAAACTACGCTCCTAAAACTGAGGAAATTTATTTATGTGGAGGAGGTTCGCAAAATCTTTTCATGAAGGAGCGAATCGCCTCTGAAGCAAATGGAATGAAAGTTTCCGATACCAGCGAATTAGGGCTTGGAACGCAAGATGTGGAAGGGGCAGCTTTTGCTTGGCTAGCGAAAAGATTTATGGAAGGATTACCTGGAAATTTACCTAAAGCTACAGGAGCAAAAGGATTAAGGATTTTAGGATGCCTTTTTCCTTCTTAAATCCTTACCAATAGCTGTGCACGGCGTACGCATGAGGCCAAACTTAAAAGAATATTTGTCTGTGAATATCTCTTTGAACCCCATGGCTAGCGCAGTCTATGAAGCTGAAGTTCATTTCCGCCTGATCCTCGTATTCATTCCATATTAATAAATATAGGAATTTATCCACTTTCAAGCTTGAAAAGGCTAAATTACGTTGCTAGACCTCATGTTGCAAATTATGCGCTTATGCCCTGATAGCTGTGGAAGCTAAGAGTTTTCTTATCAATTCTTTCATTATTGCGCAATCCATTTGTACTTGAACTTCATATGAAATAGGGGAGCCTAGTCATGGAACGAAACATGAAATCCTAAGAGTTCCGAAGCTAGAA
>JAJPXW010000344.1 GCA_021205255.1 Burkholderiales bacterium | reverse complement strand
CTCCTGCATGTGTGAGGACTCCGACAAGTTTGGCGCCATCGGTTAAGGATTTGGCAATTTCCAATAGCGTAGGATCTCCTTCCTTGACGCCCGACCGATGTCCGTCGCAATCAATTTCAATTAGTACCGGTATTTCATTGCCGGTTTTCTTACAGAATTCGCTCAGCTTCTTAGCGACATCCACATTGTCGAGAATGACTTTGAGATCCACACCTTTCTTACGCAAGTCTGCAACTCTTTCAAATTTGCTTGGCGTGAGGCCAACGGCATAGATCATGTCCTTGACACCCCAATCTGCAAACTTTTCTGCTTCGAGCAACGTTGACACAGTTGCCGGACCTTCCGGAGCGTCCATTTGTATACGGGCAAACTCCTTGCACTTACCTGTCTTCAGATGTGGCCGATGGATCACTCCTAAAGAATGTGCCTTATCTTTCAGAAACTTACAATTTGCTTCGAACTTCTTTTTATCGAGTAGCAAGGCAGGTGTCTGGAGAGCGTCTAGTTTCATGGAAAGCCCAGATGAGTTGGTTGGATAATTTTGAGATATTGCCAAAAGACGGGTCTAATTAGCTGAAAAACCGATAATTTTGGGTGCATTTAGGAGTGGATATTCATAAAAGGAAAAGCTTTTAATTTCCCCATCTTTGTTTCCTAAGCCTCGAAGGCGTCCAAACAAGGCATTTTTGAGATTAAAGCCCCTATTAATTTTTTGTTTTTGATGTATACTCCCGCACCTTACGTGACGGCAAGCCTCGGAACTGTCGTCTGTTTTTATGACTAATCTGATCGGCGCATTGCGCTAAGTGGCAACTTCACCTGACCCAGTGATTAAGTTGCACAGACAAGGAACAAATAAACAATGGCAAATTCAAAGCAGGCAAAGAAACGCGCACTTCAGTCAGCTGCTCGCAACAAGCATCTTTCTGCACAGCGTTCCCGCTACCGTACAGCTATTAAGTCAGTTCGCAAAGCAATTGCTACTGGCGATAAGGAACATGCACAGGAAGTATTCCATCAGGCACAGTCCGTTATCGATAAACTGGCCGACAAGGGAGTTTTCCATAAGAACTCAGCAGCTAGACATAAGAGCAATCTAAGCGCAGCCGTAAAGGCCATGCCTACTACTTCTACACCAGCTGCAGCTTCGTAAGAATTCCTCGAGATGCACGTGCGCACCCATTGGGTGCGTTTTTGTTTCTTTTTAGGGCTCTTTTGTGGCTAATGAGTCACATTGGGTCAATTCATCCTAACAATTGATTCCGAAAAGGTCTATCTTTCCGAATTTCGCACCAACTTGGTCTTAATATCAACAGAATTTAAACACATGGTTGCGCAACTGCAGGGTGTAATTTTTAGCGGTTTGCAACATACAAATGGATTTCGCTGACAATGGCTTCTAAATTGATGAATACCTACGGGCGCTTACCCGTTGCTTTTGATCATGGACAAGGTGTCTGGCTCTGGGATAAGAACGGTACTAAATACCTCGATGCGCTTGGCGGTATAGCCGTCAACTCAGTGGGACATGCCCACCCACGCCTGGTGAAGGCAATTTCAGATCAAGCTTCCAAGCTTATCCACTGCTCTAATTACTTCCAAATTGGTATGCAGGAGGAAGTTGCAGAAAAGCTTGTGGAGCATTCCGGTCTTAATGCCGTCTTTTTCTGCAATAGCGGCCTAGAAGCCAATGAATGTGCTTTCAAGATCGCACGTCTGTACGGCCACGATAAAGGAATTGAAGTTCCGCACATCATCGTAATGAAGCATGCATTCCATGGAAGATCGATTGCAACACTATCGGCTACTGGCAATCCAGCTGTTAGAAAAGGCTTTGCCCCATACACGGAAGGCTTCATTCATGTTGACGAAAATAATGTTGAAATCGTCAAGGAACTAGCTAAAGAACGCAAGGACATCGTAGCCATCATGGTTGAACCAATCCTTGGCGAAGGCGGAGTAATTCCTCTGGAAGTTAGCGTCATGCAAGAGCTCCGCGCAATTTGCGATGAAAATGATTGGCTCTTTATGTGCGATGAAATCCAGACTGGTATGGGACGCACTGGTAAATGGTTTGCCCATCAGTGGGCTGAGATTAAGCCAGACATCATGACATTAGCCAAAGGCCTTGGTGGTGGCGTTCCAGTTGGAGCAGTAGTAGTCAGTGAAAAAGCCAACATTCTCAAGCCTGGTAATCATGGAACGACTTTTGGTGGTAACCCACTTGCCATGAGAGCAGCTCTGGAAACCATCAAGATTATGGAAGACGAAAAGCTTCCTGAGAATGCAGCTAAAGTTGGCAAGAAACTTAAAAAAGATCTTTCTAAGTCCTTGAACGGCTTTTCCGGTGTTCTTGAAATCCGCGGAAAAGGTTTAATGCTAGGCATCGTTCTTGATAGAGATGCTCACGATATTTTGGAACCAGCCTTAAAGGCAGGCCTAACACTTAGCGTAACTGCTGGAAATGTAGTAAGAATAGTACCTCCGTTGATCATGAATGAAGCGGAGGCTGATGAATTAGTCAAACGTATCACGCCGGTCATACGCTCCTTCTTAGCACAACCTAAAGTCTAAGAGGGACGTATATTTATCCAGCAAGAAGGGCGGTTATCCGCCCTTTTTGCTAACCTAATTTTGCATGAATGCCTGTATTACCACCAGCATCCATTTCTTCCGCCTAATCACAGGCTCCTGCCGGCGAAAGCTGAGCATGCGTGCTCTTAGTTGTGGTCTTTTCATCGAAATTCCTGTCGTAGAGCAAAGCTGCGATTAGAACTACAAAGCAAGACCCGGCATTGTGCACTAGAGCTCCCGTAGTTGGCGTCAGCACGCCGAAGAAAGATAGAGTAAGGCCAATAGCATTAATAATTAAAGATAGCGAAATGCTCAGCCGAATAGTCCAGACAGTCGCATCAGCTAGACGCTTAAGGTAAGGAACTTTAGATATATCGTCGCCCATCAGTACGATATCTGCGGCATCGACTGCTATGTCGCTTCCCATCTTACCCATGGCTGCACTTACATCGGCGCTCTTTAAAGCGGGTGCATCATTGACACCATCGCCAATCATG
>JAJPXW010000362.1 GCA_021205255.1 Burkholderiales bacterium | reverse complement strand
TTCCCAGAGAGTCTATACAGATCTGAAAGATGCTGTTATAGAGACTAATTCAGTAGAAATTGACAATATTTCGGGAGCTTCTTTTTCTTCAAAGGGCTTTCTCGATGCAGTAAAGGACGCTGCTAATAAAGCTGGAATTCAGCTAGCCCATGCTGATAAGAATGCCGTAAAGAAAGCTACCCAATCTATTCCTGAAGTTAATGACTACGACGTGGTTGTAATTGGTTCGGGCGGAGCGGGATTCTCTGCCGCTATCGAGGCCAAAAACCATGGCGCCAATGTCGTTTTGCTGGAAAAGATGCCAACTGTAGGTGGTAACTCCTTAATTTCCGGTGCTGAAACCAACGCTGCGGAGAATTGGGTACAGCCTAAACTCGGAATAACCGATGACAGCCCTGAGCTTCATGCCTTAGATACCTATAAGGGCGGCGATGAAATGGGCGATATTGAAGTTATCGCTGTTCTTGCTAAAAATGCATTGCCAGCTGTTAAATGGGCTAAAGATTACTTAGGCGTTGAGTACGAGCCCGATAATCTATTCTGGTTCGGTGGCCATAGCCGTAAAAGAGCATTAATTCCGAAAGGCCAGACTGGTACTGAATACATCACTAAGTTCCAAACCAAGGCGAAAGAGCTCGGCATTCCCGTGATTACCGATATGAAGGCTGAAAAGCTAATTAAAGATGACAAGGGAAGGGTTACTGGTGTCGAGGCTACTTCTGATGGAAAGACCTATACTTTCAATGCCAAAGGTGGAGTAGTAGTGGCGACTGGTGGTTTCGGCGCTAATGCCGAAATGGTTAAAAAATATAATCCAAAGATTGACGAGCGCTTTAAGACCACTGACGCTCCAGGAACTACAGGCGAAGGTCTCTTTATGATGGAGGATGCTGGTGGACAGCTTGTCAATATGGAATTTATCCAAACCTATCCAATTTGCGATCCTATTTCTGGAGTAATTGAACTGATTGCCGATACTCGTTTTGATGGCGCAATTATGCTTAATCAAGATGCGAAGCGATTTGTTGAAGAGCTCGACAGAAGAGACGTGCTTAGCGATGCGATTCTAGCGCAACCAGGCGGATATACATGGGTTCTCTGGAACGACAAAATTGGCAAGATTTCCAACACGATTAAAGAGCATCCAACTGAATACGAAGCTTTCACTAAGCAAGGAATTATGGCTACATGCCCTGACCTTAAATGCATAGCCGACTTTACGAAGATGCCGTTGGATCAGTTGGAAGCTACGATAGCTAGAGTGAATTCAATGACTGGTCCTGGTAACGACAAAGACTTCCACCATAGGGCAGGACTGGTAGACATGAGTGAGGGGCCATACTATGTGATCAAGGCTGTTCCTTCTACTCACCATACGATGGGTGGTGTCAAGATCAACGCAAAGGCCGAAGTCTTGGATAAGGACGGTAAACCAATTCCTGGTCTTTACTCGGCAGGTGAAGCAACAGGCGTAACCCATGGAACGAACCGTCTTGGCGGTAATGCCTATGCCGATATCCTTGTATTTGGAAGGATTGCAGGACAAGAAGCGGCCGAAGCAGCAACGAAATAAGACTCAGGGGAATTGATTGGGTCTAGAGGAATTTGGAGTTTGAACTCCGTGGCTAAGAGCTAGATCCAATCGTTAAGCCTAGTTTTCAAACAAGAGCATTGAAAAGGAGCGATAGATATCTGCCGCTCCAGCTAGGCTTTGTCGTATCCAATTCTAGGAGGACCGGAAAGGCCTCTTTAGTTCGAAAGAGGCCGTCTTAGTAAACAGAAGCAAGAGGTGATAGTGGCTAAATGAATTAAGGAAGACGCGTTGCTAGCTTCCTAAGCCATTTAATTCAAGTGCTCCCGGTGTTTATAGCTATCTATGGTATTTAATAGAAGTGACGCAATTGTCATAGGACCGACGCCTCCTGGCACAGGAGTAATCCAACCGGCAACTTCGGCGCATTCTTTTGTGTCCACATCTCCACAGAGCTTGCCGTTATCGTCACGATTCATACCTACATCAATAACTACCGCACCAGGCTTGACCATGTCTTTAGTGACGAATCTATTTTTACCCACAGCCGCTACGATTATGTACGCCTGATTAGCAAGTTACTTTAAATTTATAGTATGAATATGGGCGATGGCGAACGTCGCATTCTTTTCTAGGAGCATCATTGCCATTGGTTTACCCACAATATTACTTCTGCCGATAACTAGAGCGAACTTTCCGTCAGGATCGTAGCCAATTTCCTGCAGCATTTTCATGACTCCGACTGGAGTGCAGGGTCTAAAACCTTTCAGGCCAGCCGATAAGGCGCCTACATTTAGGAGATGAAATCCATCGACATCTTTTTCGGAAGAAATTCTTTTTATGACTTCATTTTCGGAAATATGAGAAGGAAGCGGAAGCTGCACTAGGATGCCGTCAATTTCTGGGTCAGCATTCATTTTGTCGATAAGAGATAGCAACTGCTCTTCAGTCGTCTCTGCCGGCAATTTTTCCATAATGGAACGAATATCGGCATCTTCACAGGCTCTGACTTTGTTTCTTACATAGACTGCACTAGCTGGATCATCGCCAACTAGGACGACAGCAAGGCAAGGAGGCCTTTTCCCTTTGGATAGCTTGGCGACTTCCTCTTTCAAATTTGCTCTTACTTGTCGAGCCATCTCTTTGCCATCGATAATTTTTGCTGTCATAAATATCCTAAAAAGTTTTGTATTGAAGGTGGGTAATTAAAGTCGTGGCAATTTTAATGAAGGAACTAGCCGACTTGTTACCAAAATGTTGGGGGATTATATCGGTAATGTTCGAAATAAAGGGTAGGGCTTCGGTGTCAGCAGCGAGACTAGGAAAACAAAAGGAAGACCATTTGTCTTCCTTCAATGTCATCCTATCTGTAAAAGGATTGCGGATTTTAATCCTTACTTGAGAGTGCTTTCTTTCAATGGGGTTTTATTAGCATTCATTACCACGCGCATAAGGTCTGCAACTGTTCCAGAATTTGTTTTATCCATAATGGATGCCCGGTGGGCTTCAACCGTCTTGATCGAAATGCCAAGATCGGAGGCTATC
>JAJPXW010000273.1 GCA_021205255.1 Burkholderiales bacterium | reverse complement strand
GAATTATAGTAGTGAGCAAACACTTTCATTTGTCTTAGAGGAGTGGTTTGAAAGTGCTAGCTAGCGTTCAAGATCAGTAAAGCATCTAGATAATAAATTACAGGCACTTTAAAGTCGAGTTAACATGAATTGGGTTATAGGCGATATTAAGAAGTTAAATGAGGGTATCAAGTCAAGACCTCTAAAAATTCTATCGCTGTGCTTGAAAATTGTATTTGGAGTATTATTTAACTCCTGTCTTTAACGATAAGTCTCCTAAGCCAATCAACTATTGGAATTTTCCCATTGGAGTGTTAATCTTTATTGTTTCGACTGCAATCTTTTTTTGGTTGGCACAATGGGATTGGTCTGGAAAAAAGGTTCCCTATACCCCTAGAAAGACATTTTTATTAAGTTTTTGTGTCCTTGTTCTTGCTGGTCTGTTTTACCTTATTGTCTATTATCCTGGAACTGGGATGATAGATACTTTAAACATCCTTATCTCTAAAGATCTCTCTATTGCCGAACAACATCCTTGGCTCTATGTTCTTTTTACTCAGCTAATAGTTAAATTAGTAAATGCTTTTGGAGGTGGATACGAAGGCGCTTTAGTAGTACTTAGCTTAATTCAGATCTTTCTAACCGCAATTGTTTATTCATATTGCATTGTTTGGCTACAAAAGAAAGCTCTTGGTTTGCTAGCACTCACTCCTATTGCTCTCTTTCTTTTCTTCTGCCCTTTCCTTGATATTGCTATGGTTAGCATCTTCAAGGACATGTTGTTTTCCTTACTAATGCTTGCATGGCTTCCAGTGCTCTATGACTGCTGGATAACCAATGGAAAGGTATTGCGGAATAAATGGACACTGGCTTATTTAGCAATTCTTCTCTTTTTATCCCTTGTTAGAAATAACGGAGTCTATGTAGCTTTCCTTATCCTTATCTGCCTTTCTTTTGCTATACCGAAGATTTATAGAAAGCAAGTACTTGCTCTCTGGATTGTTCTCATTTGTACTATTGGAATCAATTCAGGGTTTGAAAAGACTTTCCACATAACGCATCTTTTTAAAGAGACTGTTGGAATTCCTCTACAACAACTAGGAGGCGTTGTCTATTACAACGGAGATTTAAGTGCGAAAGATGAGCAGTTCATTAATAATATTCTTCCGACTAGCTACATAAAAGAGCATTACGACCCTTATGACTCTAACCAATTGAAATGGGGTTCAGTAGCTTTAAATGATGAGTTCTTAAATACTCACAAAGGAGAGTTCATTTGGACTTGGGTAAAGCTTGCTTTTTTAAATCCAAAAATATATGTTGACGTTTATCTGAAAATCACGTATGGATTTTGGTCATTAGATAATTCAGAAAAGCTTCGATCTTATACTACGATATACGTCAAGGATGTTGAATTTAAGGATTGGTTTAAAGAGCAGAAAATTAGAATTAAAGACTTACTACCAGACCCTATTCAAACTCCATTGGAAAAATTCCTTTCAAAAGTAGCGGATTTTGTTGGCGAAGGAACTTCTTTTTGGACTTTCCTAATAATTTGGATAGTTTTTGGTTTAAAAAATGGACCGAAATCTTTAATTGTGGGTTCGCCCATCATTGCAAACTGGATGACAATTATGGTGGCGACTCCCTTAGCGTTTCAGTACCGCTATGTGCTATGTACGATAATGGCTATTCCAATACTTCTTGGAATGCTTTTGCTGGCCCACGGAGCTAAGCAAAAGAATGCTATTAATGCGACTGAATTTGTCGAATTTGCACTGGAGCCTAATCCCCAGCAAAACTAAATCCTTTTCTGTAAGGTTGCGAAAATGGCGCATAAAACAAAACCAGGACATCGAAGTCCTGGTTTGTTCTTGGGTTAGGAGAAGTATTTAACTGAATTTCACTGGAACGAAAATTCTTTGGCCACTCCGGTCTACTAATACCGCAATAGTACCTTTGGCTTTTGCAGTGCCTGTGTTTTGCAGCAAAATTGAGTGTGTTTTATCCCTATAGTGACAATAAATCAAAGAGTTAGGCTATGAATTTACAGCCGATTTTTTCGTAGTGTCGTTATGTAGGAATTTGGGGTCAAGGATTCCTACCGCATCAATGTCGGTATCAAACCTAGTGCCAAGACACTTGCCCAACTGGTTCTTGCAGCAATAGGCTGGCAACGGTTTCAATCCCACCACATCCATGATTCTCGATAGCGGTGTGTGCCGGTAAGGCTTGAACTTGGGATAATTTCCATCAGACAATTTAATTCTCTCCATACTTATCGGTGCAAACAAGGCAGGGTTGCCGGAATTAATTAGCGCGGCAACTTTGGCGTTGGCCAGTGCGAAGATGATTTCGTCTATCGTCATCTTATGCCCGGCTTTCTCCAATTTCTTTGCCAGGACCCTGATCACAACTAGCGCCAGCACGCATATCAGCACCTGGGCGACAATGTGCACATCGGTTCTCACGTGCAACGGCCTTAGATCGAAGTTGGTCTTCATGATGCGAAAGCACTCTTCAATTTTGGATAGGCAGTGGTACTGCTCCATTACTTCCTTTGCGGTGACCCTGCCAACGGGGTTTTTTAGCCAATCGGCGTCGTATTCGCGGCCATCCTTGAACTGGTAGGCGAAGTAGCCTGCGATTTTCTCGTCCTTTTCGATGTTCCTGAGATTAAGTTCGCTGGCGATGGACTTTTTCGATTTCACGTACTTTTTCCAGCCCAGGCTCACGGAGCGCATATCCTTCTTTTCCATAACTGCCTGCTCCGCTGCTTTCCTATGGGCGGCGATCCGGTACTGGTCCTCCTGGTAGCGCTTTTTGCTCCAGCCGATAATCACTCTGGTTTTTATCGGTTCACCCTTGACACCGTTTTTATCGGTTTCGCCTTCGATCTCGACATCAATTTCCTTCAAGCGAAGCGCACCGTCGTTGTAGTCGTGCCAGCCGTCTTCCGATAGCAGCTGGTCCCTCAGGGTTTTGTTCATCTTGGGGACGCTCCTTGCCATCAGGAAACCGTGGCCTCTCTTGTCAAGCCGGCGGATATTGGGGACGGTGTTCAATCCACCGTCGGCAACCACAATGGTATTCTTGATATGG
>JAJPXW010000181.1 GCA_021205255.1 Burkholderiales bacterium | reverse complement strand
GTGCAAGAGTATAGAATTAAGAGAAAAAAATTCTATCAAAAGTATATTTAAGAAACTCTACCTTTATATCTTTTAAACTCGGAAGAGTTAATATCTTTTTCTACGCAATAAAATCAACTAAAAAGAAGAGTCTAATGGCCTTATCCTTTTGTTCTAATTTCCCTAGTGGGACATGACTGCTTTTCTGGTCTTCCTTTGGTGATATTTCATTTCTATTTTACGGACTATGGCTAAAAGTATAAGTCCAATGATAGACCAGGCAGTGCCCCAGCAAGTATCAAAAAGTCGCCAACCTAATAGGTTACCGTCTCCTCCGTAGGATTTCAAAAGCCATTCAAGATCAAGGAGAATATAGCCGGTAATACATACTTGAGCCATTAAATAATCATTTACAATGAAGTACGGAATTGGAGTGCCAAAGAGAACAATAAACGGACCCAAAACATCTAGATTATATGAAACTGGCGTTGAGAAAATCGCAACTACAGAAGCGTACCCGAGAGCTGTTCCAACTAAACGTTGATAACTCTTTTTTAAGCCAACCGTGACTTTAGTACCTAGCAAATAAATTACAGAAATGCCAACCCAAGCAAGTTGTTGAAGACCTGCAAGTGCACCTGTCCAAAGAGAAAGGAATAAAATTAACGCTGATAATATGGCAAAGTCCCATGGATTTCGCATGCCTCCAATTACTTCTTTTAATTGGTCGATAGGCCTAGGACCTTCTTTTTCTATCCTCCAAACAAAACTATCAATAATAATTACTATTACCGCAATTATGTAACCAAGAAAATATCCTTCTAATGCAGCTAGATCAGGCCGAAAGTCAAAGAGGGAAACCATTAGGAAAATTAGAAAATACTTACTGACTACCCACCAGAAAGTTTCGACAAACGGAAGCAAACTTGCCCCAAAGCAAGTCAATGTAAGCACTATCCATTTTCCATAAGAGATGAATTGGCAAAGGTAACCGACAAGAACGGCTGCGGCAACTATAAAAAGCGTTATTAGTGAACTTAGTAGCCTCAAGCTAAGTTTCGACTTAGTATCCGAAAGCAAGACCATGAAGCTAGCTAAACAAGCAAATCCGCCAATTTTTTCATCGTTGAGGAGGACAGATAGAAACAGGCTTATCGAAATAGCAAAAAAGAAGCGGACGCAGGCTGTGAAAAAAGCAAAATTTTCTTTACTTCCGAAAATTCCACCTAAATGCTTATCTTGATCGGCATTCCCCGAAGTAGGGGCGTGAACAGGGAGTGTAGATACTGTGGCTGGTTGAGATAAAGCAGAGGCGGAAGATGAACCTTGGGTAGCAGCTACTGGATTTTGAACGGGCATAATTTTGAAATCTAGAATTGTTTTAGCTCACTAAATGTGGCTTCTTTTATCAATACACTATTCCTAAAGAGACAAAATCTGTTAATGGGGAGTGTTTATTGGGCATTGAACTTGTATCTATCTTGTACTTACCATGCTCTTACAAAATGCTTGATACCGCTTCTTTAACGACAAAAGCTTGAAAGTTCCATTGGTCCATTTGCCCATTTTGGACGATTGGGGTTGCAACTTTTTCTGCTTTGTTTTTCGATATTTTGCTATGGGTTCTGACAGAGTTGTATTTTCGAGTAAGCAATTGGTAAGCTTACGAAGAAATCAATAGAAGCTTAGTCTTGACTGCTTTTACTAGGCCTGTAACCATAGTAATAAAAACAAGTATTAGAAGACAGATACTTCGCTAGTAAACCATAGTAAACCAAGGAAAAATGCAAGTGAAAAAATATATTTATTTGACCATGATTGGGCATTTATGCACGGATATTAATCAAGGAGCGTTGCCAGCAATAATGCCATTCTTGGTACAACAATATGGATTTTCCTATGCTAAAGTTGGTTCTTTAGTTCTTGTGGCCAATGTCGCATCTGCACTTATTCAGCCTTTGTTCGGCTGGATAGGGGACAAATACGTAAAACCACAACTTATGGCTTTCGGAGTCTTTCTAGCTGGTTTTGGCTTGAGCTTGGTAGGATTTACTGAATCTTTTCCATTGATGCTTTTATGTGCTTGTATAAGTGGAATTGGAATTGCGATGTTCCATCCAGAAGGAGGGAAAATAGCTAATTTTGCCGCCTCAGAAAACAAAGGAGCAGGTTTAGGAATTTTTGGGGCAGGTGGGAATATTGGTTTTACAGTCGGTCCTATCCTTATTGCAATAGGAATGAATTTGTTCGGACTGCCTGGGACATGGATTTTGATAATACCGAGTTCTTTATGTGCCCTATATATCATCAAGGAACTCAGTGGCCTAAAGTCCCTTTCAATGGAAACAAAAGAGACGATTTCCAAATCTGTGCATCACGATAATTGGCATGGTTTTTCTTTAGTTATGGCGATTTCATGTCTCCGGTCGATTGTATATTTTGCTTGTACAACTTATATCCCTCTTTATTTCTTGAATGTTCTGCATCAAAGTAAAGACTTCTCTTCCCTTATGCTTTCCGTCTTTGCGGTTGGAGGAGCGTTTGCCACGATAATAGGAGGAAGGATTGGAGATAGGATTGGATATAGACAGGTAATTATGTTTTCCTACGCTTTTCTTACCTTAGTTCTGATCGGCTTTTATCAAAATCTTTCGTTAGAGATGGCTGTTCTACTAGTTGTCTTTTCAGTTTTGGGTCTTTCTACATCACTTTCTTCCCAGACAGTTTTAGCCCAATCTTATATCCCAAACCATATAGGCACTGCCTCAGGTTTAATCATGGGAGTAAGTGCCACCGTAGGTGGCATCAGTGCGCCAGTCGTAGGTAGTCTTGCTGACTCTAAAGGTCTGCCAGTAATGTTTTTAAGCATGGCTATTATTTCGGCAATCATATTTGCATTATCTTTGTTTATCGTAAAGCCAAATGTCTCTTTAACTAAGCACCATACTGTGAGAAAAATGGTAAAGAATAAGGCATCATGAGAGATAGTTATATTAGCTATCGAGTATAAGGCTCTGTTTATAAGTTAGACACTTTAACTTCTTGAATCTTTTCTAAAGGTTAATTTGAACGTGACTTCGTGATTCTAATTACAGATTTAAAA
>JAJPXW010000024.1:2098-3095 GCA_021205255.1 Burkholderiales bacterium | reverse complement strand
ATCCTGTGAAAAGCCCTCATCTACCCGTCCATAGAAATTTCCTATCGCCCCTTTCCTCTTTCGGACCATAGACGTAAACAGGAAACTCCTTTTTAGCGAAATAGCCATGGCAAGTACCTTCATTTGGCCTAGCCCGCCTGATAAGCCCTTCGAGCTTTTCCTTGTTCTTAAAACAGAATTTCAGATTGTTTTCAAGCGTTCGGTCACTTAGCTTTTCCTACCTAGGCCGGCAATTTGCCTTCATGCCATGTCTTTCCCAGGGATTGCTTCTTTATGAGCACTTTTCTTTTGCTTCAAAAATTCAGTTGGGCGCCTGACTGCAGAATGCTTGTGGGCCGCTTTGCCCAGCTGCAAATAAGGAATCGGTAGCCTTGACATGTGGGTAATCTAGGATTCGAACTTGGACTTCAGTCAAACGCGCCTTTTTCGATTATGGGGTTATTTCCCTTGGGAATCCACATATTGTCTCTGAATGCGCCAATATTGAATTCTGCTCTATTACCATAGAACTACACTCAGCCGCTGTTTTTAATCTTTATCCAAGGAGCTCAGATGAAAAAAACTCTATTGGCGGTAGCTGCATGCTCTATTTTTATTGGCCAGCCTATGGCGCAGCCCTCTTTTTATCCCCAGGATGTGCAGAATGTGTGTTCGGCCATCCCCGAAATTGGACTTAGGCCAGAAGACTACCTCACAAACGAGGAGGCAGCCAAGAAGTACAGCGAGCAAGAAGACGAGCAATACGTTGCGAAAGCAAAATGCGCAATAGCACAACTCGACTACCTTAAAGCACAAGTGGAGACTGAATACAATAAGGTCTTGGCGAGAACCAAGGACAAAGTCGCCCTCAAGAAGTCCCAGGATCAATTTGAAAGAGGGAACATGGTTCCGGAGGCGGAAGCCGGTCATGCAATAGGGTTTCCGGCTGGCGAGACTGAGAAGGAAATCCCTTTAGAAAAGTACTACTATGCGGAGGCGGACAGATTCTCCTACGCCA
>JAJPXW010000024.1:1596-2088 GCA_021205255.1 Burkholderiales bacterium | reverse complement strand
CCCAACTACTTGCCTGGGATCTGCCGTGGCCGAAACCGCCAAAAAACAATCCGACATGTCGGAACAAAAACGGCTCGGTCAACGAAAAATGCGAATCCAGACAATTCCCCCTCGTTGAAAAGCAGATGGCGGCAGCTTTGAAAAAAGCCCTTTCGAAAGCTACCGACAAGAAAGCCCTGGAAACCGACCAGGCTCAGTGGAAGAGCTGGATGGAAGATCTTTGCAACGATGCTTCCTTTAGCTACTTTAATGGAAATAGCGGATCGGAGTTCCCTATGATGGAATGCGAAGCGAACCTGACGCGCGTTCGGACCGTACAGCTCAACGAATGAGCCAAGACAGGTTTCGAGGCGCAAAAGTAAAATCGGATTTGTGCCAAGGTCAAGACACTGGAAAGTAGCTGCCACTGAAAAAAGACAAAAAGATGGACTAAGTCACTTCATAAAAGAGAAGGAGAAAGGGCCTGCCAGAAGTCGAGAAGAGAGCTATTAT
>JAJPXW010000024.1:0-1586 GCA_021205255.1 Burkholderiales bacterium | reverse complement strand
CTCAAGATGTCTTAATCCGCGAAGCCTTCCTAGCTGG
The DNA here is from genome assembly GCA_021205255.1 of Burkholderiales bacterium. Taxonomy (GTDB): domain Bacteria; phylum Pseudomonadota; class Gammaproteobacteria; order Burkholderiales; family Burkholderiaceae_F; genus JAJPXW01. Next base: position 1,549 of record JAJPXW010000024.1, on the reverse strand, counting down.
GAACCCTTAGGGCCGACGGCAAAATTAAACTCTTCAAATTCGAAAGCTCAACTCGTGCCTCAATATCGTCTAAACAGGCTTCGGCGACTTAAAGCGTCATTCCCTACTGCTGGGCCGAGGAATTCTTTTAGCTATTGGAAGGCTATCGAGCTTAAGTGGCCATTAAATGCCTTGTGCAGGAATATGGACTGCTCGGCGTACGCATGAGCTGAAACTAAAAAGCGCATTATTTCTGAATAAAAGCATCAGAAACCAGCTGGCAGCCACAGTCTGGGGAAATAAGATCCGTTCTCGGCCTCTGCCAACTTGTTAATTTCCATATTCATTAATATGGAAAATCCTTCAGCCCCAAGCTAGAAAGAGCTTAATTAGCGCAACTAAGCCAAATGTTATAAGTTATGTGCGTACGCCCTGACCACATTTTGGGAGATAGCCGTAATAAGCTCCCTGATTGAAGGTATTGAGTTCGGTGAAGAAGACTTGAAACGGCTAAACATCACAAATAGCTCAATAGCCTTTGTAATGTCTCTTACTCCTCCCCAATAAAAATTAAAGTAAGCAAGTATTTGGCGAATCCGTCTCTCACGAGAGGAACCGGCTGTCCTAGAGGAATATTTTGGACTAATAGTTGCCATTTTTAGTTCTCAGTACTTTGTTCACCCGGTTGAACCAATAGGTGATCGTATTGGGGCAAACCAGCTGTCCTTTCTGACATAAGAGTTTGAGCTACTGCTTTTTGTACCTCAGGATCAAATCCTTGCCATGCTTTTAAAGGCGGATTTTGTCCGTAATGAAAGCGAAGATAACTAATTATGAGTTGTATTTCGCCAATGGTCTCCTCCCCTAAAGAGCTTGATGAAAAACCATATATGGTCCTATTTAAAGCCTCCTTTTCCGACTCCTGAAATGGATTAGTAAAAAATGTTTCTGGCATTGTCTTAACTGCTAGAAAGTCTGGCTCTACAACTGCAAATCGGAGGTCGCTTTTCAAGTCTCCAGTCCTGCCGAGAGAAGCCATTCCTTGAACTACTTTTTCGATTGCGTCGAAATCGAATAATTTCTTAGCTTCTACGACGATTGGGGATTTCCCCATTACTCGATGTAGCACGTCTGCGTTGACTACCATTAAAACCGCCTGTGTAAAATCTAACAATCCGCCACTGTAGTAAATCAAATAACCCAGTACTTGGCGTAGCTTCGTTTCGAAAGGCGTTAATTGTTTAGGTTCGCTTTTCGGTTTTCGAGTTCTTTTATGAGATAGGTTTGTTTCTGCAGACTGCATTTTCTTTTCTCTGAAATTTCCGGAATTGAATTTTACTAGGAATGTTAATTCCCATAGTATTAATTAAGCCAAGAAGGGGTAATTAAAAGGGGGACTGACTATTCTTTTGTTTTCTAGATAAGTATGCCAAAAGAAAATAATGATTTTGAAACCTGCTTAGAAAGAACTCTTTCAAGGCTATTTTGTAAAAGAGTATCCTAAGAGTGAAAAATTTTTCACTCTCCGATACTCCGTGTGCCTAATTATTTGGAAAAGGGTAATTGGAAC
>JAJPXW010000231.1:1882-3109 GCA_021205255.1 Burkholderiales bacterium | reverse complement strand
GTTTAATAGTGGCGGCCAACCTTCAATTTTGTTGCAATGCGATAAAGGGCCCTTGTTATTAGAACCTTCTGGGTATTTTGAAAAGCAATTTCTTACCGTAGATGAGCTTCTTATAAATAACCAATCAAATGAGATAGACGAAAGAGTTCTGTTGTTTCAGACGGGTTACTTAACAATTAAAGAAAGCCGAAATGGATCCTTGAGGCTTGGGTATCCTAATCGTGAAGTTGCAAATTCAATGGCTTCCCTCTGCCTCAGTTGTTATCTGAAAGAGAAAAATCTGGCTCAGATAAAAGCAATGGATATCCCATTTTTTCTTGCCAAAGGAGAAGTTGAAGCTTTCGTGAAATGCGTAAATTCAGCCTTCTTAGCGCTAGATTATGAGCGTTGTTTCATTACAAACATAAAAGAATGCCTGAGCGCCTTCTTGCTTGTCCTTCAAGGCTCAAATCTTCAGGCAAAGACAGAAGTCCATAAAGGCCTTCGAAGAAGCACTTTCGAATTTACAGTTGAAAATAAGCATTGGGTGATAGAACTAAAGTTTGCAAGAAAGAAATCGGAACATTCAAGGCTTTTGGAAGAAGGCCTACAACAGGTAAAAAGTCGGCACTATGGTGAAGAAAATTTAGATGGAGAGCTAATTCGACTAGTCATGGTGTTTTCTGAGAAAGAACGTCAATTTGTAAGGTATTCATTCGTGGAAGTTGCTAAGAAATAAACTTCGAAACTTGGGAGACACATTTGCAGGAAAATTGGGGAGATATCGTAGGAATTTAAAAGATCTCTTAGCTCAAGTTCAACAAGGCCAAGAAATCCTCTATTTTGATTTGGTTCTTACTCTTTATTCATACCTCTTTGGATAAGTTTGCGGATGTCTAAATCTTCTTATGCTTCAAGATCCTCTGGAATCTGCATGCTAGTTGGTACTAATCTAATAACATATTTAAATTCAAACAGTTACTAATAGTAATCATAGAGTTGACGAGTTGGATTAAGATTACTAAATTTCAACTTCCCTTTCGGTGGGAAATTTCTAGGGCACACAATAAATAGACTTGTCCTCGACACTTTGGATGGAATATGGATTTCTTTTCTGCACTACAAAAGCCTTTTACTGTCACCGAGCTAGTTAGAACGATTAACTCGACGGTCAAAGATTTGCCGGAAATTCTTGTGGAAGGTGAAATTGGAACGTTAACAAACCAACGGTCTTGCCATTGGTAGTTA
>JAJPXW010000231.1:0-1872 GCA_021205255.1 Burkholderiales bacterium | reverse complement strand
GTGGAGTAGCGTCAATCGACAGATGACGTTTATGCCGGAAATAGGTGATGTCGTAAGAATCCGAGGGGAGCTCGACTTTTACGGACCTTTTGGAAAACTAAGCCTACTTGCTAGAACCATGGAAAGAAGTGGTGAAGGTGAGTTGCTTGCAAAGTTTCTTGCGCTAAAAAAGAAATTAAGCGACGAGGGTTTGTTTGCCCAATCCTTAAAACGTCATATACCACTTGCACCACGAGCTATTGGAATTATTGCTGGTGCTAATACAGCTGCTTTAAAAGATGCAGTGACTCGGCTTGAAATCCAAGCGCCTTATGCCGCAATAACTATTTATCCAGCATTAGTGCAGGGAGCGCAAGCAGTCAAGAGCATCATTCAAGCTATCTATATAGCTCAGTCAGAAAATGTAGTAAGTGTGCTCCTACTTATTAGAGGGGGCGGTTCCTTAGAGGATCTGTGGTGCTTTAACGACGAGCACCTTGCACGAGCGATTAGAGCCAGCACCATTCCGATAGTTACTGGAATAGGACACTCCACAGATGAAACTATTGCCGATTATGTGGCTGATCTTTGGTGCCAGACTCCTACTCAGGCGGCTAATGCCGTTGGAACAGATAAGAAATCACTGCTAGATAGAATCGATGCTTTAATGGTTAAAGTTACCAAATATTTGCAGACCACCATTAATACAGGACAAAACATTGTCGGAAATGCTTCTGCTCCTTTTGGTAATCCAGAGACTCTTTTCGAAAGCAAGGTAACTACGCTACAGGGCCTTTATGGGAAGTTATCTCTTGTTTCTTCTAATATTATCCAAACCTTGCACGGTACATTGTCTAGAGAAACTTTAAATCTCCAACATTCCATGGAGCTAGAAAATCTGCAAAGTAGTTTGAGTGTCACAGCCAATAATCTCAAAATTTTTACTGATCAATTTATAAATAATAAGCAACTAAGTCTTTCTTACGCACGACCAACAGGTTCTGTGTCTATACATATACAAGAAGATAAAGCTGTACAGGCTCATCAAACTTTAAATTCAACTTATAGACAATGTCTATCGAGTAAAGCTACTGGTTTAGTCAACCTGGCGCAGTCAATGCAATCTTCAGGTACCTGGTTGATAAGGACAATGGAACAACAAATTCGGCCCCAGTTAATTTCTTCCGAAGATTTGCTTAAACCTTACCAGGAACAACTTGCGTCCAAAGTTTCTACTCTTAAGCTTTCCAAGCCGAAACCAGAGAACTCAAAGATTAGGCAAATGGCTGCTCTATTGTCTAGTTCCGGTGAACTAAGCATTACACGCAAAGTCAATGCTCTACTGAACATTGAAACGAGGCTAAGTAACTTCAGTTCGAAAAAGATTCTGCAAATGGGCTATGCCCAGGTTAGCAATAAAAGAGGGTTTGTCGTGTCTGTTGATGACGTACGAATGGGAGAAGACGTCACGGTGCGATTAGCTGATGGCTCGTTTGTTGCTCAAGTTAAGGCAGTTAAGCCAAATGGCTCCAAGGCGTGATTAATAATCTCTAAATTCATTTTTGGAGGATAACTATGGCTTTTACCATGATCCCTCTGCCTTACGATAAAAAGGCTTTGGAACCCTACATGAGCGAAAGAACATTCGATTTCCACTATGGTCAGCACTATAAGACCTACGTGAATAAGCTCAATGAACTTGTTAAGGGTACAGAATACGAAAACATGACACTTGAGCAGATTTGCCAGACCACAGAACCTGGTCCGATCTATAACAATGGCGCTCAAGCATGGAACCACGCCTTCTTCTGGACCAGCATGTCCACAAATGGTGGGGGCGAACCAGAAGGAAAATTGCTTGACCTTATTAATAGGAAATGGGGAAGCTACGAA
>JAJPXW010000140.1:1556-3114 GCA_021205255.1 Burkholderiales bacterium | reverse complement strand
GCTATATTGACTTATAAATAAGTAGTAACACTTAATCTCATTAACAGGCAGTGAGACCAGCTTTCCTTAGAACTACCTTTAAATCAAAGTTTAAAGAAGACACTTTAAATGAGGTTTCTCTTCTTTCTAAGAATTCTTAGCTATCAAACTAAGGTTTCTAGACCCTCTCAGTATTTCTTTAAATATCCCTTTTAATCCCATAGTAACGACTGTAATTGGGTTGCTATAAGAGGAGGTTGAATTAACCAACTCTCCCCAGACTATTCGGTATTTTGCACAAGGTACTTCTATTAATTACATGTTGCATGCTTCAAATTAAAAATAAAAAATTGCTGAATACTGCCATTCTTATCAAGCTAGCAAAGATGGAAGTCAAATAAGTGCTTTGTGCATTGTCTCTAGTTGGAAATCTAAAAATTCGACCAAACTCTGGATGACGAGCTTTAAGGATTAACGCTCAAATTATCCTTAAAAGCATTTAGTTACTCCCTCCGTTCAAGATAGGAATATCACCGGCTTATTCCTAAGGAGTGCTTGTTGTAGGTTCGGTTGCTTGCGAAGTACCTGCTTCAGCGGAAATTAGCTGATCAAGTTCAGCAGTGCGGGTCCTAGTCCAAATATCCTCGCAGTAGATATTCTGTTCGGGCACTATTTCGCCAGGGCTAAATGCCAATATGGAGGCCTTAAATTTGCGTTGCGCCTTCATTAAAGCGTTCTTGTCAGTTGATTTTTCAAGAGCCTTGGCAAGGGCGCTCCTCATTGCTTTCCGGTCATAGTTCAACTGCAACCTATCGCATTTAAGTCCGTAGGTCTGGCTACAGTTGGAAAACGGATGGGGATACGACTCCTGTGGCAGTGCCATTCCCATTAACTCCATCAGTCGATCTTGATATTCAAGCGTCATTGAAAGCGGTTTATGCTTTGCTAAATTAGAGAGCCATTCTGCCTGTGCAGTCTCCAGCTTTGATTTGTCGCTTGAATTCTCCAATGCACGCTGGTAGGCCTTTTCAACTAGCTCCTTTAAATAGGCCTCTTGTCCTTCGTAGCAGACTTTGGATACTTTTCTATTTCCTTATACTTCGCTTCATCGTAGGCCATTTCTTCTCCCACTTTTATGCGCGAAGCCTTGCATGCTTTGGCTATCTCATCCGGGTAAGCGTCGGCTGAATCGATCTCAAAGGACTGGAAATCGGTGATATTACTAGGTGCTCCCTCGACTAGTTTTTTTCAGCTCGGCAATTCTTATTTGCGTCCAAACTATCTTGCACATTAGTTCACGTTCTATCCCCGAATTTCCTTGTGTTTCAGTAAAGGCACAGAGATCGTCCATTTCAGCTTTCCACATGTCTTGCTGATCTTCAAGTTCGGCTGGTTTAGGAACGAAGGAAAGAGCGTGGTGTAGCAATCTATCCATATCCGTAGTTACGTCTGACTCCATTTGGTAGTAGCAGCCACGAATAGCCATTTCCTTTGCGCCTTTACAGTATTTGAGCGTTTCTTTCGGATAAGGATAGGGTGGAAGTGTTGCGGCTTGAAGATCGATAGCCCTCTCTATCAG
>JAJPXW010000140.1:0-1546 GCA_021205255.1 Burkholderiales bacterium | reverse complement strand
AACTAAGTCCGTCTTGAACCGCATCATCGGCTGTGCGGTAAGGGCGTCCTTTTAGCATTGCGGCTAATGATTTCTCGAACTGTTTCTGTGAGGCTTCCAGTTTCTTCTTGTTCTTAGTTGCAGCTAATGCCTCGGCGTATCTCTCGGCTACAAATTGCTTCATGAACCCAATTTTTGCCTGATTGCACTGAGTAATTGCTTTCTGATCGTTAATTGAGACTGCAAGGCACATTTTTTCAATATTATCTGGAAAGAAAGCCGCCATTGTGCTAGGCGCAAATGTGCTTCCGAGTAGGACGACAGCGAGGGAAAGCAGAGCCTTCTTCATTTAATTTGCTCCTTGAATAACTGTTGAGTTGCTTTGGTTTTAATCCAAAGTTACTGGTAGGCAGAAGTTGTTAGTCCAAGGAGGGCACGGCATTACAGACTTCTCTGAAACCTTTCTAGAACAAACACATTAAGGCTCGTAAACGCCTATGGTCCGATTCAGCCTCGATCAACTAAACATTAGCTAAACCGATGGAAACCTAGTCCTAGTCCCATATTCCTATACTGAAATAAAAAGCTAAAAGAAGAAATAATGAATCGAGGAGATATTTAAGAAGATCTCTTGGCCTCCTCTAGAAGCTAAGTTTTTTTATTCTTTAGGGGAAAATTCCAAGGTTTTGTGAATCATCCTAAAGTTAACCGTGCGAAAAAAAGACTGAGGAACATCTAGTTGACTCAGCCTTTGGAATTGATAGGGGGAAATTAAGTGGGATGGCTAGGACTAGAGTCCTCGTCACTTAGAACCGGCAAGGTTGAAACCGGCAGAATCGGCGGAAAAGCAATGAGTTCGTCATCGTCTATAGAAGTCAGTGCATCACTACCATCTTCGGCACTGTGATACGCATAATTGAGCTTGGCGTAAATTTTCGGCATCTGTTCAATAAAAAGCTCCTTTACTTCTTCGGGATGCTCTTTGATGTCATGCATAAGGTTTTCTATCGCATCAGCTACATCATTAAGAGTAGCTTCGCTCCAATCAGCATCAAATTTATTGGTCTCGTCAGTCAATTACTTGCCCTCTTTTTCAGGTGTCTCGCTACCAGGACCTAAAGCCCGTTGCATAAGTATGGTATCTAACCATTCATCGAACTTAAATCCGACAGATTTAAGGCAACCAACCTCTTTAAATCCGCACTTTTCATGAAGATGGATGGCAGCTTTATTTTTCTTGTCCCCTACGAAAGTTATCATCTGCCGGAAGCCACGAACTGTGCATTCCGCGATCAATGCGGACAATAATTGAGTGGCCACGCCTTCGCCTTGGGCTTCTGGATGCACATAAACGTAATCTTTTACTGTGAACCGATAGCCATTTTCACGAGTAAACTTCTCTGCATACGCAAAACCGCCTACTTCCCCTGCGATCTCAGCCACAAAACAAGGACAGTTGCTGTTTTTGGCATCTTCTTTGCACTTTTCTATTACGCTCGTATCAGGAGGTCTGGTGTCAAGACTTCCTGTCCCCATTGTCAATAACCAGGAATAAAGGCAATACATT
>JAJPXW010000317.1 GCA_021205255.1 Burkholderiales bacterium | reverse complement strand
GCTGAAGCCCCTAAAAATTGAAGAACATAACCCCCTTTCTCCCCCTCTTGTAGCATGCCCTGTCAGAAGAATGCAACAGTCTACCCAACGCTCATAGAGGCGATAGATGCATGTCCATTAATTTCATTAATGGATTAAATCATGAGGAGTTTCCCTAGCAGACAGGACTACTTCACATGACCACAGAAGCAGTCATGAAGAGAAGCGATGGAGATACTTTTCTAGTTTTCTATTGTTAGATGTTTTCTTCAGGTGGCAGTTCCTGATAAGAACCGTCCTTGCCACATCCAGCGGGATTATTGGGCTGGACGCGTGCGCTAGTAGGATGCGTGGACACCATGATGGCTGGACCGAGACGAGATTCGCAAAGTCTTCCTACTTGAGCGGAGTTCAACACTCTATCTCCCACTTTGAATGTAATTTGCACGCCTTCAGTAAATTCTGGGTTACGGGAGGTATAGGAAGGATAGCGGTAGGAGTACTGGCTTTGCCACTTAGGGATTGCAATTTTGGCTGGTTGCAAGGAGATGATATCGACAGTCTGGACTTCTTGAGCCTGGTTGACTTGGGCAGCTGAATAGACATCCGAACGGAACTGCTCTCCAGGAGGCTCTGCGCAGCCAAAGAGGAGCAATACGGAGCAAGATAGCAAAACATGTCTTGTTGATATCATCAGTAACCTCTTCGATGATGGACTTTATAAAAGGAGCTCTGGGATTCGATTGAGAACAAATAGTAAATAGCAACCACGCTTGAGTAGATATAAATCTCGAACTCCTAGATAGCCTTATCTGATTTTAGGCTAGAGTGGCCAGCCCAATCTGCAACTTGTTGTATGAATAGGTAACGGGCTGTGCAAGTACACTTGACGTTTCGCACTCTTTAACGGGTACAGCAGAAAAGAATTAAAAGAGGGGGAACTTAGAGGTTCTTCGCCATTTCGCACTCTCTAATCTTGCATTGGTCTACCGGATCAGATCAGAAGGATTTTAGAGTTACAAAAATTTCTTCCAGATGGTTACTGATACCTCAAACGAATGTTTAGCGCGCTTTCTATCCTATTTTTCTACATGTAGTAACCTTATCTACCAATAGGGGAATATTGGGAACGAGCTTATCGTCAAGAGTCAACAATCCTTTCTCCATTCCTAGAAACTGTGCTTCAATACCATAGGGGATTAATTCCAATTTTTGTTTGTTTGTTAGTTGTTTTTGAATTCCGGCCCGGAACTCGGAAGCCAGCAAATTTTGGACTTGTAAGGGTCTCTTATTCAAAATTTATCGGGTGCTGGACCGCCAGATCTGCCAGAGAAGATAAAGTCTCTTTCAACTGCTGATTGGCAGTGAGCCACCAATAAAGAGTGGGATAAAAATCCATTCATTTGTTGTCAGCACACCATCTACTTAACAAATTGGGAATTTAGCCAAATTTTCTAATTGAGAATTACACCGTCAGTGCCGGATTCGACCCTCTCTCCCAAATTTTCCACATGGGTGCGGGGACTTTCAAAGTAATGGTCGATATATTGCAACTGCCATGGGTAAGCCTCGTCGAAACAAAGGCGTATAGCGCATTTGCGAGCCATCACCGACGATTCCGTACTAAAGAGCTTAACGCGACATTGGCGCTTCATGGTCAGAGATTCCCGATACACCTTACCGGTTTCACTTAACCATTCCAGGTCGGCGCTCCATAGTGCCTGTCCAATGCGGTGAAGAGAAGCCACTACTGCTCCCATAGAAACTTCTATTTTCGCTAAGTCGTTGGTAAAGCGCAGTTTCAAACGCGTACCATCAAAATGGCGCAGGACTAGCACGGGAGTCAAGTCGGATTGGCTGCCTTGGATCGAATCGTAGGTGTAGTGAATCCGATGCAGACTTTCCGATACCGGAGCCACATAGAATATATCGAGAGCTTTCCTGAAGTTGTCTATAACGACCATAACGTCCGTATAGTTCATGGACAGCTTCAGATCATTCTTAAACTCCTTAGAGTTCTGTTGATCGTCTGTTTTCATAGTGCGCTCCTTTGCTTCGCGCAACTTCCTTCGTTTCCTTTTGGACGAGCGCAACAGCTTTTAGATGGATAGGAACTGGCTTTCAACCAAAATAATGCCTAGCCGGTGAAGTAGCGACATAAATGGTTTGCAAACCAGAGGAAAAGATACGTAGGATTGTAGAGAGCCAGGTTTTTCACCTAGATGACTCGACAACGGTTAGTACTTTTATCCACACCGCAAAGGGCAAAAGCGTGTCCAGTCAAGTTGAAATAGAGACATTGGCTCAGGATGCTTAATCGCATCCAAAGCGAAATAGTCGACTAGGTGGGCAAGGGGAAAGACCGTTTGGTCTATGTGCCCAATTGTCAATATAGAAGTTCTCGCCGAAAAGAAGTCCAAGCCATTTACTAGACTAACTCTCTAGGGTAGAGGAGGTGAAAATTGGATCAATTCCTTTTTTGTTGATTTTGGAACTTCTGACAGGAATTCGGAGACCATCAAATTTTGAATCTGAGAGCATCTCTTATCCCAAATTTGTTAGGTACTGGACAAGCCAAACCTGACAGCAATTTCTCAAATGTCACTGCTAAGCAGTGAGTTTCTCCAACAAAGAATGGAATAAAAATTCACTCCAGTGTTAGCCCAAACCTACTCAACAAAGTTTGGGACTTAGCTTAAGATTGACAGGAAGATAAGATAGTCTGGAAGACAAGGCTCTCTAAACTAACAGACATCCAATTGCTAACTGTTCGGACCTATAGATAGCTTAAGTACCGCCATAACAAATAGCCCCTTTTTATGCTGTGGAAAAGCCAAAGCGCATGCTAACTGAGGCACTTTAAGTTAAAGGATTCCGAAACGTGTGCATACTTCAGCTATTGAATAACTACACTCATTAGCACTAAGTTTTCTAACGTTTCTAAATCGCTATCAACTTTTCTTGTAGCCAAGCTCTTCTAGTTCTCGAGCTCCGATCTGAAGAAGAAATTACCCCCTTTGGGTATTAAGGTAATCTCTAAATTTTATAAAGCCCTTAATTACTGATTATCGAAGGGTAAATTTTATCTAACTTATTTACTCTTAAGGATTTTTTACTTTTCTCGTTAGATAGTCTTAAGCA
>JAJPXW010000209.1 GCA_021205255.1 Burkholderiales bacterium | reverse complement strand
ACTTCAGAAACTTCACCTAGACACTGTAAGGCGTAAATTAAAGGGCATTCCTGTTCGGGTACGCAGAAATCAAATATTATTAAGTAGAGGCGAGTCTTAGTTGTAGTAGAAGAATTCGGCATTTCAAGTCCATAAAGAAAATTTATTGCTCTTTCTTCTGAATTTTAAATCCAAATCTTATTGGAAAAAAGAAGAGTTTTAGCGCCTATTATTCCTTCTTCTTTCTACTTCTTTTAGCGCTATTTCTTTTAGAGCTCTAAAAATCCTTTTTGCATCTTCCTCCGTTAATTGAGGAAGAACTCTACGTAAACGAGTAAATAACGCCTGGAATGTAATTCCCTTTTCGACAGGTTGCTTTTTGTCAAGGTTTGCTAAAACTATGGCCATTAGATTTTCGACGGTCTTAGTAGATTTCCCCGCAATCGTCTTCAGATTTTCTAGTGTTCTTTGGTCTAGCTCAAAGTCCAAAGACTTTTTCATCCACAGACCAAATCGATCAATCTTGTCGTTTAAGAATTTGTTTTGTTCGTCTTTCACAGCTTTTACTCAATTTCAAGTACAGACAGGACACAAATGGCTAATGGGTTAGAGCTGCCCGTCGTCTTTTGTCTTCAGAAACTTATTTCGAATGTTGAGTATATTGGATTGAGGGGAATTAGCCTACCTCTAGAAGTGTGCTTGAATTAGTCTTCTCTTCTAAGGACACTTGATGCGCATCTATGGTGGTAAGCACCTCGACTAGCTAGCTTCTTTGGTCGGAAGTTAGCTAGCGGTTTCTTTGTTTCTTTATAGCTATCTGCTCATCCAAGCCTAAGACCTCTCGGTAGCTCAAGTCCGTCCTTCTTTCCTCTAACTTTTAGTGGATTCTCATTCCTGGAATTGCACCCTGATTGGGTTCCAATAAATAAAGTCCAGTTGTGTGCCCACCTCCATCAGAAGCTGACAAAAGCATTCCTTCCGAAAACTCTCCCATCATTTTGCGTGGTTCCAAGTTAGCAACGATGACAGTTAACTTTCCAATCAAGTCTTCTGGGTTGTAATAAGCGGCTATCCCAGAGAAGATATTTCTTGTGCGGCCTTCTCCAGCATCCACAGTTAATTGAAGTAGTTTATTGCTCTTTTTAACTTTTTTACAGTCGACAATCTTGGCAATTCTCAGATCAATCTTATTGAAGTCATCGATATTGATGTTTGGCTGAAGAGGTTCGTAGACTAATTCTTCGGTCTCTACATTCTCACCAATGGTAGATTTAGTTTCGATATTCTTGTCTACATGAGTAGCTTGGCTAGAAGAAGTATCTGATTGACCTTCCTGTTTTTTGGCTGCTTCGGATGATTGGGCAGCCTTATTAGCTGGATTACTCATCTCAAATAACTGCTTCAACTGATCTTCAGTCGCACGAGACATTAGATGTTGATAAGGTTTAATTACAGTGGCCTCGTTCAAACTATTATCTACAGTGCTCCAATCTAAGTTGCCACATCCTAAGAACTCTTCCGCTTTTGCTGCAGTTACTGGGAGTACAGGCTTCAAATACAAAGTTAGTAACCGGAAAGCCTCTAGGGTAATAGAACAGACTTTTTGAAGTTCCGCTTCTTTTCCTTCTTCCTTAGCTAGAACCCAGGGCTTTTGATCATCAACATATTCGTTGACTTTATCGGCACTAGCCATGATCTTGCGGAGTGCACGATTAAATTCCCTCGTATCGTAGAAGTTCCGAATTTCTTCCGATATCTCTTTGAGCTTTTTAATTAGTGAGCAATTCTGAATGGATTGAGCATCTACTTTGCCACCAAACCTCTTCAGAATAAATCCTGCTGACCGGCTAGCGATATTTACATATTTACCAACTAAGTCAGTATTCACTTTCTGAATGAAATCTTTTGCGCTGAAATCGATATCTTCGACTTTGGCATTGAACTTATAGCCAAGATAGTATCTGAGCCATTCTGGATCCATTCCAATTTTTAGATAGGCCAGTGGATCAAGTCCTGTACCACGGCTCTTAGACATCTTGGCACCATCCACAGTAAGGAATCCATGGCACCAAACATGATTAGGAGTCTTGAAAGGTTTACCGGCAAAATGCAACATTGCTGGCCAAAACAATGTATGGAAGTAAGCAATGTCCTTTCCTATGAAATGGATTTGTTCTGTCTCAGAAGAAAGAAGCAATCCTTCAAAGTTAATGCCTCTCTTCTGACAATAGGAAAGTAAACTTGCTAGGTAACCTATTGGTGCATCCAGCCAAACATAGAAAAATTTCCCCGGAGCATCTGGAATTGGAATTCCAAAGTATGGACCATCTCTTGATATATCCCAATCAGATAATTCTCCATCCTTTCCTAACCACTCTTCAGTTTTAGCTTGAATTTGAGGCTGAATATGTGGCGTTCCATCTGGAGCTATCCCTTTCGTCCATTCTCTAAGGAACTCTACGCAACGTGGATCAGAGAGTTTAAAGAAGTAGTGCTCTGAGCTGCGAATTTCAGGCTTAGCTCCTGAGAGAGCAGAAAATGGATTGATCAGTTCAGTTGGAGAATAGACAGCTCCACATTTTTCGCAAGAATCGCCGTATTGGTCTTCGGCATGACAGCGCGGACAAGTTCCTTTAATGAAGCGGTCGGCTAGGAACATATTTTTTACTGGATCATAGAATTGCTCCACGACTTTGGTGTATATCAGGCCGGCTTCCTTGAGCTTGAAGTAGATTTCCTGTGAAAGTTTTACATTCTCTTCGCTATTTGTTGAATGCCAGTGATCAAACTTAATATGGAATCCATCAAGGTATTCTTTTCTGCCTTCGGCAATTGGCTTAATGAATTCTTGTGGAGTAATGCCAAGCTTTTGGGCGGATACCATGATAGGTGCTCCATGGGCATCATCTGCACCCACAAAATGCACGGTATTTCCTTCCATTCGCTGATTCCTCACCCAAATATCGGCTTGGATGTATTCAAGCATGTGACCCATGTGGAATTTACCGTTGGCGTAAGGTAATGCAGTAGTAAGGAAAATAGTGCGCTTTTTCATGCTGTTATTAAGTTTGATTAGTTAAGAGAGTGAATGATAATCCAGGACGCAAAGGAGTTCACATTCCATCTTCAAAACATTCTTTGTGT
>JAJPXW010000156.1 GCA_021205255.1 Burkholderiales bacterium | reverse complement strand
GAATCGGGCACATAGAATTGCCTTGAAAGCCCTATTACATCGCAAATATTCACCGTAATGGTTAGACTTATTCCCTATCCTCTAATAACCTACTTAACATTTACCAAAGGAAAGAGGTAATAAAAGCGGAGGAATATATGACTTTAACTGGCTGGTTATTGGAGCTGCTGACAAACGCAGATTTGTTTATCAGCCAGATATACCAAATGTATGGAGTTTGGATCTATGTAGTATTCTTCACCATCTTCTTTCTAGAGTCTGGTGTTTTTCTTACCGCGCCATTTCTACCTGGCGACTCCTTATTGTTCGTTGCCGGCGCAGCATGCTCTACAGGTCCACTCAATCCATGGATAATGGTCGCGGCTTCTAGTTTAGGTGCCACTACAGGTAACTTTGTCGGCTATGCACTTGGTGCATGGCTAGGACCAAAACTCTTTAGTAAACAGTCTTCTAAATGGTTTAATGCGGATAACCTTGAGAAATCGGAAGTTTTCTTCGAGCACCATGGCGGTGTTTCAGTGGCCTTGGCGCGTTTCATCCCTTTGATTCGCTCCTTAATCCCAATTGTAGCCGGCGCCTCGAAAATGAACTTCCTGTCCTTTACCTCCTATACGATTCTGAGTGCAATACTGTGGACAATTATCGGAACGGCAGCTGGCTACTGGCTAGGTCAAGTGCCTTTCATTAAACAAAACCTCTCGCTGATCATTATCGTCAGTATCGGCCTAGTAATCATTCCTGGCTTTATCATGTACATAGTTAAGAAGAGCCATCACAGCTATGAAATCTACAAAGCCCGTAAGATAAATAAAAAGAACCAACAGTTAAACCAGAGAAAATAAGCCAACGTATAAGTTCGATTTAATGATAGAACAACAGAAAAGCCCGGTGATTTAACATCGGGCTTCTCTTTATTTATTTGCTCTTTTATTTAGAAGCTGAATTAATTCTTGCTTCTATCGATATGGCGATGAGCGGAAATAAATGGCATCATTGAACGAAGCTGTCTACCAACTTTTTCAAGTTCTAGAGCGGCGGTGAGTTCACGATTGGCCTTTAGCCTTGGAGCACCAACCTTGTTTTCCATCAGGAAATCCTTGGCGTAGGTGCCGTCCTGAATGTCGCGCAATGCCTTCTTCATAGCATCTCTAGCTTCCTGGGTAATAATCTTTGGACCCACTGTGTAGCCACCGTATTCCGCATTATTGGAAATAGAGTAGTTCATATCGGCTAGACCGCCTTCATAAATCAGGTCGACTATCAGCTTCATTTCATGGCAGCATTCGAAATAGGCCATTTCCGGAGCATATCCCGCATCTACTAGAGTCTGGAAGCCGGATTTGATAAGTTCGGCAAGACCGCCGCAAAGTACGCACTGTTCGCCAAAGAGGTCAGTCTCGGTCTCTTCCCTGAAAGTCGTTTCAATGATGCCAGCCTTTCCCGCACCATTAGCAGCGGCATAGGCCATTGCTACATCACGTGCTTTTCCAGATTTGTCTTGATAAATAGCGATTAGCTGTGGAACACCTGAACCTTCAGTGTAAGTACGTCTGACAGTATGACCTGGAGCCTTTGGAGCAACCATCCATACATCGAAGTCTTCACGTGGCTTGACTTGTCCATAGTGGATATTGAAACCATGGGCAAAAGCAAGAGCTGCGCCTTCCTTCATGTTCGGTTCGATTTCTTCCTTATAGACTTTAGCAATTGTCTCGTCCGGCAGGAGAACCATGACGACATCGGCATCTTTAACCGCTTCATGAACGGGTTTGACGGTAAAGCCAGCATCCTTGGCTTTCTTCCAGGAAGAGCCTTCCTTGCGGACTCCAACGATAACATCTACACCTGAATCTCTTAGATTCTGCGCATGCGCATGGCCCTGCGAGCCATATCCAAGAATCGCCACTTTCTTATCTTTAATAAGAGAAAGATCGGCATCTTTGTCGTAATAGACTTTCATGTGTTTTTCCTCTCTAAAAACTAAAAAACAATAAAACTCAAAAACTTAAAATTCACGTGATTATAGGCGTAACGTTCTTTCGCCTCGACCTATTCCACAAGAACCAGTTCTAACAACTTCCATAATAAGGGCTGGGTCAATAGCCTTTAAGAAACCATCGAGCTTAGATCTTTGACCAGTAAGCTCTATCGTGAAAGTTTTATCGGTAACATCAATGATTCTTCCGCGGAAGATATCATTAAGGCGCACCATTTCCTCCCTATCCTTACCAGTCGCATGGACTTTGGTAAGCATGAGCTCCCTTTCACTAAATTCGCCTTCGCTCAGATCTACGACCTTAATGCCTTCAATAAGTCGATACAGATGCTTGGGTATCTGTTCCATTAACTCATCATTACCGATACTTACTATAGTCATTCTGGAGACAGTAGGATCTTCGGTCGGAGCTGCCGATATCGTTTCGATGTTATAGCCTCTGGCAGAAAACAATCCCACTACTCTGGAAAGAGCCCCCGGTTCGTTTTCCAGCAAAACTGAAAGTACATGTCTATTCATTAGATTTTCTCCGAACCAAGAATCATTTCAGTCAGTCCACTTCCAGCCTTAACCATTGGCCATACGTTTTCCGTCGGATCCACATGGACATCGATAAATACTAGTTTGTCTTTATATTTACCAAAGGCATCCTGTAATGCCTGGTCAAGCTCCTCGGCCGTATCGACAGCCATTCCAATGTGGCCATAGGCTTCAGCAAGCGTTTTGAAGTCAGGTGTCGGCAACATACGAGACTGCGAGTATCTTCCGCCGTATTCAATTTCCTGCCACTGCCTTACCATACCAAGATAATTGTTGTTTAAGAGAATAATCTTAGGAGCAATTCCAAGTTGTTTAGCAGTAGCAAGCTCTTGAATGTTCATCTGGATAGAGCCGTCGCCCGTAATGCATACAACCTGCTTATCTGGATTGGCAGTTGAAGCACCAATAGCATAAGGAAGTCCTACTCCCATTGTGCCAAGACCGCCGGAACTTAAAAAATGCTTTGGTTTTGAAATTTTTAGGTACTGGGCAGCCCACATCTGGTGTTGGCCTACGTCGGTGACCACAATCATGTCTTCATCGTTGGCAATTTCCTGCATCCTTTCCAGAACGTACTGAGGCTTCAGGA
>JAJPXW010000306.1 GCA_021205255.1 Burkholderiales bacterium | reverse complement strand
GAATTAAACGCATCCACGACATATTTACCGAAGGTCGAAGAGCAGTTGATGTTATTACTTCACTTGGCCCTTTAGTTTCCGACCTTCTAAATAGAGAGGTAGAAGAAAATTCTGACTTTATCAGTGAGGCAGCAAAAGCTTTTGCCTCAAATCCGCATGCCCTAGCCCTTCTCCATACCGATGAAAACTTTAAGAAAGGCCTGGAAAACCTTGCGATTCAGGAAAAAGAATATCGAGATAAAATTAAAAAACTTGCCGAGACTTATAACAAAGACAAAATAGAGAGAGAAAATGAAATAAAAGAATTGGCTGGAACAAAGAAAGTAGCAAAACTTAACGAAGACATTAAGAACCTAACAGAAGAACTTAAAAAATTCGAAAAAGATCTCAATGAACAAGAGGTAGACATCATAACACTAAGAGCGGATCTACAGGATGCCGAATCCCAACTCGAAGGTTTCGAAAAGAGACTTGACGAGACTGTTGGCAAAGTAGCCTCATTGGCTTTCGAAGGTTCTATCACTGCGAAAATTATGGAAGCTGCCGATCAATGGAGAGCCCAAAAAGCCGACAGCACGTATAAATCCAGAGTCAGTGCCCTTAGAAATCTTCAAAAAAGAAGCGACAGCGGGAAATCTCTGAACGATGAACTCTGCGGTGTTCTGCATTCAATTCGCAAGTATGGCCATAATGAATATGTCAATCTTTTCGTATGCCTAGCCCAGAGCTTCTTAACTGTCCTCGCCGGCTCACCGGGAAGTGGTAAAACCTCCCTATGCAATTATGTTGCCCGCATGTTCGGTTTAACCTCCCTTAAAGACCAGAATGGAATCGGAGAACTATGGTCAGACCATCCCAACTATGCCAACCGCTATATTCCGATTTCTGTTGAAAGAGGCTGGACTAGTAAAAGAGACCTCATTGGGTATTTCAATCCGCTGTCCCGCACTTTTGAAAGTGTTGATCCTCATCGATTTGAATGCTTTAAGCAACTAGATTACGAGGCCAAGGAAAAGTTCGAAGAGCTACCCTATTTTCTTCTTTTGGACGAAGCCAACTTAAGTCCAATGGAATATTACTTTGCGGACTTCATGAACATTTGCGATATCAGAAACGATTTGTCCTTTGTTTCCATTGGTGGGGATAGCAGATTCCAAATCCCTGATTCTCTTAGATTCCTTGCTACTATCAACAATGACCATACTACGGAAATGCTTTCGCCCCGACTAGTAGACAGAACTTGGATTATCCTTCTGCCTGAAACTGAAGATCTTGATATTCCTGAACAGGAGGCCAACAAAAAATTAGATAACTGCGGAATAATTGATTGGAATCTCTTTAGAAAAACCTATGCCCCAAGATCGAAAACCAATTCCCCAATTCAAGAGGATTTAAAAAATATATCTCACCGCTTGTCTTCTCTTGGACTGGTCCTCTCGCCAAGGACTCGGACGGCTATTGCCAATTATGTTTCAGCTGCGCAATCCTATATGAAAAAGGAAGGTACACGTGCTCCTTATAAGATAGCCTTAGATTACGCAGTTGCTCAAAAAATATTACCGATGATTAATGGCTCAGGGAACTCCTATAAGAACTCTCTTGATACTTTAGAGGAATTCCTGAAAACGGAAAAGTTAACTAAATCTGCTTCCGCTCTAGAGCAGGTCATTAGGAAAGGCACCGATACAATGGACTTCTATCGGTTCTTCTAATGGCCAAAATTACTTTAATAATCCGAGAGAGGGATATCGCGTCAGGCCTAGCTAAATGCGATAGCGATGTTGTGCTCCCTCTCGAAGACGACAAGATCGACTTGGAGAAAGCCGAGCAAGGAATCCGTAGTACTGGGCGTTATAGATTACTGCTTAGAGGGCCGGAGGACCTCGTTAAAGACTGTGCTAAGTGGCGACTTAGTTTAAATGGGAAAGAATTGGACGCCGTTCCTCATTGGAACAAAGGCCAGCGGCAAGTTGAAATCCCTGCCGAAGAAAGAATCTTCAAGGATCTACTTGCGTTTGCCCTATTCTCTCTGCGGCTAGATCCATCCGCAAGTAATCAGGAAACCTTGTTTGCTCCACCAGTCAAAGTCTTTTTGGACGGCCATAGCGGTGATCAAATAAAGGAGATGTCCAACTATGTTACCGAACATGCGCAAGGCATTCTTTTAAACCGTAAAGCTCCTAAGATTGTCTTTACTAAAGTCGAGCCTGGCAAAGCCCCGGATTTTTCAGATGTCGTTGACTTTTTAAGGGATATCGTCCAAACCTACCAATTCGATGCTGATTATTTCCGTTCAAACAGCAGATACCGAATCAAACTTGAAGGCCGAGTAGATGCAATGGAGAAGCTTCGATACTTTACTGCGGAGACTTTACGTTTCATTAGTATGCATCCCGAAGAACTTGTGCCGGCAAGTAGCTCGACAGGAATCCGTTACGGAGGTCTTTCACTAGAACCAGTTAGAACCTGGATTCAGGGTGACAAAGTCGATAGGAACGTGTACGAGAACCAAATAGTCTTAGGATTTCTTCAGACAGTCATAAAACATACTGAAGAACTAATTAAACAAACCAACATTGGAAATATTCCGAAGGAAGAGATCCTCGCACCAACAAGACTCACCGACTCTGCAGACTTAGTTCAAAGAACGGATAAGGAAAAATTGCAGGAAATGGCAGAGGCTTTGTTGCAACTTAATAACCGCTTGCGCAGGCTCTATAACCTATATAAGGAATTTATGGGTGCTGATTCGGAGCACATAACTAAAGTACCTGAGCCGACTGCGGTCTTTCTAAGCATTCCAGCCTACAACCGCATCTACAACCTTCTCCATAGATGGTTTGCATTGCGTGAAGTTACTTTGGAGAAAAATGCGTTTTTCATGGATGCTTGGAGATCAAGCCGAGCCTATGAATACTACTGCCTTATTCGCCTCATAGAAGAAATAAAAGCCAAAGGCTAAGTTTTAAGACATCAAGAATAATATTTTTGGAAAAACCCTTCTGAATCTCTTCAGAACGACAGTATAAATAATATCTACTATTTAGAAAGAGGCGAAGAAAAAGTTACCGTATATTACGAGCCCGTAATCGGTTGCTATCTGCAACGGGAGTCAGGCCTTCTACTTTTTAAGAATAGCACGGGATTTTTAAATGAATTTAGTTC
>JAJPXW010000069.1 GCA_021205255.1 Burkholderiales bacterium | reverse complement strand
CAAAGTGCCTGCTAAATGAATGTTGGTTCTGTGTTGCATTTAAAGCTCCTTGTACTTGAAATTTTTTGTGTACTCAGATAGTACCTTTATTTTTAGGCATTTCCATAATAAGGAAAAGATTTTCTATCGCCTAAAAGGCAAGAATTTGCTCTTCAAGTCGTATCCCCTCTAGCTTCTTTTGGTACAACACAAATGCACCAATAATGAACATTTGAAATATGAGGACTCGGATAACTTCGATTGTTCTGGATAAGGAATTGGTAATGAAATTACAAAAGCTCTAAAACGCGGGAATTCCTGCCGTTTTAGAAAAACTTCCAAATTAGATTATTGTCAGGAAGATCTGGCATAAATTATGCTTATCTATAAGTAAGAGTCAAATTTTCAAATAGAGGCGCTTCATGAAACTAATTACAGCAGTCATTAAGCCTTTCCGGCTAGATGAAGTGAGAGAGGCATTAGTTGAAATTGGTGTTTCAGGACTTACTGTTTCGGAAGTCAAAGGCTATGGACGTCAGAAAGGCCATACAGAACATTACCAAGGTGATGAATATAACGTTGACTTTCTCCCGAAGATCGAAATCACGATTGCCGTTCCCGACAAACTTGAAGACCAGGCTGTTGAAGCGATCACTAAAGCCGCACGTACTGGAAAAATCGGCGATGGAAAAATTTTTGTTTCCGAGCTAGAGGAATGCGTAAGAATTAGAACTGGTGAAACTGGAGATTCTGCCCTATAGGTTGCTCCAAGATTGAGACTTTGCAACTCAGACGCTTCTTGTGAGAAATAAGCGTCTGAGTTTTGATGGTTGCAAAAATATCATTAGCTCTAGTTGGTTTTGTAAGTCCGATCAAGAATCCAATGCTAAAGACAGTTTTTAACGGTCCGGGGTGTCCTTTTGATCTGAAAAGCTTCCTTCAGCCTATTTCAGGTGTTCAAGCTTTCATGCGGTTTGCAAACCCCAATTCCAAGAACCAATAAAAAACCGGATCCATTCGCAGAACCCGGCAAATTCGATTGGCTAGCTAATTTTTTAAAAAGTTTTACTTTTGAACCTTGTGTATGGAGGGGATCACTTGGTTCTTTCTCTAGCCATATAGCGAGGCTGATACCAAACATAAATTGGCTTTAGCGGTCCAGTGTATTTCTTGATCCGTACCAGCCAAGAATTAGCGCTGTTGCCTCTTGAAAGCTTGCTAGATGGGTATTCTTCCGTTCGTACGTTAGCGCACCCATGATTATCCAAAGTGCCTACATGGCCTGGTCTATCTGGACAATACCAGGCGCCGTGCCTAATCACTACTACATCAGGTCTAACTCTATCGGTAACAATAGCTCCTGCTAGTGCACGTCCTCTCCTGTTCTCAACTTCTACGATGTCCCCATCCTGAATGCCTAGCTTCTTAGCGGCATCTGGATGTATCCAGCAAGGTTCTCTCTCTTCCACATCAGCATAGTCGTGGCTACCTGTGGAATCAAGCTGACTGTGGAGACGATAGCGGCTCTTAGCAGTAATCAATGCAAATGGATGTTCCTTAACTGCCTTGCCACCAAGCCATTCCTTCGGTTCTAGCCAAGTTGGATGAGGTGGGCAGTCTGCATATTTGTAAGAAGCAATCTTGGGCGAGTAGAGCTGAATCTTCCCAGATTCCGTCCCTAGTGGATTAGTAACTGGATTCTTTCTAAATTCACCAAAGTAGTTATAGTGCTTAGATTCCTCTGTTACTGGGAATATTACATATCCCCCCTTCCAGAAGTCCTCGAAAGAAGGCATTGGGTGACCGCCCTCTTTAGCCTGGCCAGCTGCAGTTTCGTAGAAACGCTTTACCCAACCCATAGTATCTAGGCCCTCCGTGAACTCCTCCTCTATTCCAAGCTTGCGGCTAATAAGACGATAAATCTCATAGTCGCTCATACTTTCGTATTGAGGCTCAATTGCCTTTTGCATGGCAACGTATCCTAAGTTGGAATAAGAGCCTATGAACGTAATATCGTCTTTCTCAAGAGCGGTGCAAGCTGGAAGCACGATATCGGCAAAGCGAGCAGAAGATGTACACATGGAATAGCAAACCACTTCTACATCTGGTCTCTTCCAAGCTTCAACGATTCTATTGGTCTGTTCTTGGTGAGAATAAGGATTTCCACCCGACCACAACACCATCCTGATATGCGGATAAGTTATTTTTCCACCGTTATAGTCAATAACTTTACCTGGATGGAGGAAGCAATCGCAGAAAGCCGACACTGGTATTTTTGGCATATTAGGAGCTGCCTTGGTGGTACCGTCTGGATTCTTAACCACTGGACTTGTGGAAATCGCTGGAAGAGCTGGAGCAACGGATGTAGGAGCGCCACCATTTGAATAATGGTATGTGAATCCAAATCCACCGCCAGGCAAGCCAATATGGCCGCACATTGCGGCTAAGGCAACCATCATCCAGTGAACCTGTTCTCCATATTGAGCTCTTTGGATGCCCCAGCCGCCCATTAACATTGAGCGTTTATCACGCATCTCGTGAGCTAAGGTAACAATAGTTTCGGCTGGGACATCGCAAATTTTAGCTGCCCACTCGGGTGTCTTTTCTACACCGTCTTCCTTACCGCTTAGGTAATCGCGAAATTCATCAAAGCCATAGGTGTATTTCTTAAGGAAGTCGTGATCAGCCTTACCGCTCTTTTCAAGTTCCCAGCACATGGCTGCCATCATGGCAACGTCAGTGCCTGGACGCGGAGCTATCCAACGACATTGATCTCCAAAGAATTCGGCAGTATCTGGCTTAAGAGGATTTACTGCAACGCAAGGTATCTTTGCTTCCTTAACACGCTGGAACGGCTCAAAGTCTTCGTGAATTGAAGTTGCATTATCAAGATCATTAGTGACAGTTGGATCGCAACCCCAAAAGACAATTAGTTGAGTTCCATCGCAAATTAAATCCCAGGCGGTATTCTGCTCATAAACTCCATTTGAACCAATGACATACGGCAAAATAACCTGAGCGCAAGCAGTTGAGTAATCGTTAAGGTAACTAGTAAAGCCTCCGGCCAAATTCAGCATACGGTGTAAAAGGCTACGGGCGTTTCCGAGCTGCCCTGGGCTTCTCCAACCATATGAGCCACCATAAATAGCGGAATTTCCATATTTCTCTCTGACTCTCTTAATGTGTTGAGCTACAAGTT
>JAJPXW010000142.1 GCA_021205255.1 Burkholderiales bacterium | reverse complement strand
GCATGGTGGTAGCGATGTTCTCATGGCCTAGGAAATCTCGGATAGTAGGTAGGTCAACTCCTGACTGCAACATGTGCATTGCTTTACTGTGGCGGAACATATGGCAGTGGACATTTGTTGGGAATTTTGGATTTTCTTCTGCCAATTTAGAAGCGTATTTCTGAACAATATAAGTAATACCGTCCCTATTTAACTTCCCACCTTGCCGATTGACTAAAAGAGGATCGGTTTTAATAGCTCTTTTCAGAAATCTGTCGGAGTAGTTCTTTAAAGTTTTAGCAGTCGACTCTGAGATGGGAACTATTCTTGTCTTGCCCCCTTGACCGTGAATCTTGACAGTTGGGTTCTCCGAATTTATAGAAATATCCCCAACTGTTAAATCGCAAAGTTCTTGTGCTCGACAGGCAGTGTCATAAAGAAGAGCAAGAATAGTTTTGTGTCTCAGCCCAGTTCTTCTTCGAGCATCAGGCGCATCGATGATCTCAGCAATCTGTTCTGAAGTCAGGAATTTCAGTGGCTTTGCTTTTGTCTTTGCAATTCTGATCTTCTGTATAGCCTTAAGATCCGGCAAGTTTTCATCTGAAATAGTACTAACAAAGCCTACAAACGATTTAATGCCTCCAAGCCTTTGATTAACAGCAGATGGACTAGCTCCACTTTTCTTATAGTGATCTAGAAATTCTTTAATCAAGTCCTTAGTGAAATCCTTGAATGTGAATTTCTCCAAAACCATACCTTTCTCTTCACTGATGAACTTCAGGAGAAGCTTCAAGCTATCTCGGTAGCTAAGTACCGTGTTGTGGGAGAGCATTCGCTTGTTTGGTAGGTAATTCGTAAGAAAGAGACGAACCGCCTTTGAAAAATCAATCGGACTCGGATTCTGCATAGGGAACTCCTTAAAGCTTTTCGAAGATGGTTAACTGTCCTTCTTAATAGTTGAGACCTATTTAAAGGAGAGAAAGACCAATTCTTAAATTTTATCCATAATTGCCTTCTAGTCATAATAAAAGACTAAATAATGGGCACGGTACTTGCGTTTTTATGCAGACAAAAGAAAAGCGCCACGATGAGAAAATGGCGCTTGGAGAAGGAAATTTAATTACGCAAGACGGTTTGCTTCAATTTCCGCATCCGTCTTATTCAAAACGATCTTTTCTATTTCGCGGCTCTTTAGGTAGCTTCCAGGATCGCCTAAGTACACTTTGCAAACGTGCTGTATGATCTGTTCCTGTGTTGGAGCTCCTTTCTGTCTTTCGACATAGCCTTTCATCAGCTCAATGATGCCTTGCTCAAGGTCTGGATACCTCTTCAGGACACATTCTTCAAACTCGTGTCTGAGGTCGCTATCGACCATAATCGACATTTTCACAAGAGACATATGTTCTCCTCAAGTTGGAGGCTCAGAAAAAATCTGAGTTCCTCAAAAGCTCTTGTCTAAAATTCTAAGCGTTAGGGGGTGTTAAGGTTTTGAGGTAATTTAGGGTAATCACTAATTTGCCAATTTTAAATGTGTCCAATTCTTTCAAATTTTTGGAACCTAAATCCCAGGGAAGTCCCGTCCGTTGGGTGCTCCTCTGTCCAAGTAAGCTCCCATTCTTCCTTTGGAAGTTCCTTAAAAAACGCATCACCCTCATAGTTTGAGTCTATTAAAGTGATCCAGGCCCTATCGGCGATAGGAAGTGCCTGCGCATAGATGCTTGCTCCTCCAATAACCATAATTTCTTGGGCCGCCCTACAGACTTCCATAGCTTCTTTAAGGCTTCGGACTACCTGGGCGCCTTGCGCTTCGTAGTCAGGATTTTTTGTGATTACGATGTTTTGTCTATTTGGAAGCGGCCTTCCAATGGATTCCCAGGTTTTTCTTCCCATGACTATGGGTTTACCACTGGTCTTTTCTTTGAAGAACTTCATATCTTCGGAAAGCTTCCAAGGCAATTTCCCATCTTTACCAATAACTCCATTCCGGCTTCTTGCAACTATTATCGTGACTTTTGGTTTAGACATAGCCACCCTACACTGCTACCTTTGCTTTAATTGTGGGATATGGGTCATAGCCAACTATTTCAAAATCTTCATACTTGTAGTCGAATATTGAAGGTGGTCTTCTTTTAATGATTAGTTGTGGATAAGCTCTAGGTGATCGCATCAACTGTTCTTTGACCTGTTCGACGTGGTTGTCATATATATGGCAATCTCCTCCCGTCCACACGAAATCTCCTACCGACAAATCGCACTGCTGGGCAACCATGTGGGTGAGCAAAGAATAGCTTGCGATGTTGAAAGGAACTCCTAAAAAGATATCGCAACTTCTTTGATACAGCATGCAGGAGAGCTTGCCTGAATTTACATAGAACTGGAATAGAAGATGGCAGGGAGGAAGATGCATCTTTGGAATATCTGCGACATTCCATGCGCTTACTATCAGCCGACGGGAATTTGGATTGGTTTTAATCTGATCGATTACCTGAGCTATCTGATCAACTGTTCCTCCCTCAGGAGTTGGCCAACTTCTCCATTGAACTCCATAGATGGGGCCAAGCTCTCCATTTTCATCTGCCCATTCATCCCAGATGCGAACCTTGTTTTCCTTCAGATAGGCAATATTCGATTCGCCTTTCAGAAACCAAAGCAGCTCATGGATAATTGACTTTATATGGAGTTTCTTAGTAGTTACTAACGGAAACCCTTCAAGCAGATTGAATCGCATTTGATAGCCAAATAAGGATCTCGTCCCAGTCCCTGTCCTATCGCCCTTTGGAGTACCGTTCTCAAAAACATAGCGCAGGAGTGTTTCGTATTGGTTAGATGGCATAGTTATTTAATTTCGTTTGTTTCGTCACTGAATCTTCGTGATTATGCATTGAGATAGCTGTCTATGTCTCCTCTTTCTATACACCTCCTTATTTCAACTCAATTCCACTTCTTCGAGTTACTTTTCATTAAGTCCCATTGTGACGCATGGCTTCGAAAGATTCTTTTGAAATAGTTCTTCTAGCCATGGCAAAGTGTAGGAATTTCTTATTTGAAATATTATTTTGTCAACTTATTAACCTAGGGATAACCATTGTGCGCTAATCATGCTTTTGGATGATTGAAAGCTTTTGGTTTTGATGATCAATAACTCGCTAATAAACTAAACAAAATAGGAAATACAAAACTAATAGATCCCAAACTACTTCCAAAAT
>JAJPXW010000339.1 GCA_021205255.1 Burkholderiales bacterium | reverse complement strand
TCTAAAACACTGTTAAAGGTAGGATTGGTCTATGGTGGAGTCGATATCAAAGGGAAAACTGAACAATTAAGAAAAGGAGTCGAAATCCTTATTGCCACTCCGGGAAGATTACTTGACCACTTGGAACAAAGAAATACTTCCTTAAATAATGTAGAGATTCTGATTCTTGATGAAGCAGATAGAATGCTGGACATGGGCTTTCTGCCCGACATCATTTCTATTCTTCAGAAAGTGCCTGATAAACGGCAAAACTTAATGTTTTCGGCGACTTTCTCTCCGGATATTAAAAAACTAGCAAAACAGTTTCTAAATAGTCCTGAAATTGTTGAAGTTGCTCGGCAAAATACAACTGCTACTGGCATAGACCAACACGTCTTTTTAATTCACCAAAGTCAAAAAACCGATGCACTTGTTGAAATTCTTAGGAAAAACGATTTAGCTTCTAAAGGGGAAAAGCAGCAAGCTATTATCTTTGTCAATGCGAAAATAACCGCGAGAAGATTAGCTAGTCAGCTAGAACGGCTTGGTATGAGTGTGGAGGCAATGCATGGAGATAAGACGCAGGAGGAAAGGAACACTATTCTGCAGTCTTTTAAAGATGGAAATGTTCAATATCTGGTTGCCACCGACGTAGCCGCCCGGGGATTGGATATTCCTGAAATTCCATTTGTCTTTAACTACGATGTGCCATTCACTCCGGAAGATTACGTCCATAGAATTGGAAGAACGGGCAGGGCAGGAGCAAAAGGAACAGCCGTAACTTTAACAACTAGTGCCGATGAAAGAAATCTAAGGGCGATAGAAAGATTAATTAAGAAAACGCTCGATAGAACAAAGATAAATCCTCGCAGAATTCCAATTCCTCGATTCTCTTCTCCTTTGGAAAGCACTTATAAGCCAGTGGAAAAAGTTCCCCTCGATCCCTTGTTTACTCAGCCTTATGTTCCAAGTGGCAATGCCACCAAATCTAATCTCCTCCCAACAATCTCTCCAATGCGAAAGAAATCCAATGGTAAAAAACCAGTAGCTAAGCTATTAGGAGGAACAGGCAAGAGAATTCAGAAGCGCACTTCCTTAAGGAGGGGGCTGTAGGCACCCCGGCCAGGATTTAAATTGCTTTTTACTGATAGGTTAGCCGGAGTGGGCTTAGCTTGAATCGCTCTGGACGCCTTTGTTGTTATATTGTGCTGTTTTTGAAAGATTAATAAGCTTCCTTTTAATTCAACACCAACCAGGAAACCGACCAAATGCAAGATCTTTGGGAAGAGCTACAAGAATGGGGCATGCAAGGCGAATGGGACAAGATTATCAAAAGAATAAGACATATTAAAGAGGAGAAAAGGACACCTGAAGAGCACCTAGCTTTGGCGTGCGCATATCTCAACCGAGCAAATAGCGATTGGAATAAACGTAAAGATACAGAGATGGCTCTCAAGCTTCTGGAGCCTAAAAAAGATATGCTCGGAGACGAGTATTCCTACTACCTAGCTTTAGCGCAAGCTTATTACAACCTTGGCCAATGGGGAAAGGCCGATCTTGCATTGGAAGAGGCTCTCGATACAGATCCACCTTTTGAGGTCGAAGGCACTATCCGTGAATGGCTTGAAAAAACTGAAGATACCATGGCGAACCCTCGGTTTGCAGAGAGCTTTTCAAGTAGAGTTGACAGAGCCTGGAAAAAATTCAAGACAGGAGAACAAGAAAACCTAAATATCATTAGAAAAACTCCAGATAGAACGCAAATTGCGCTGAACAGGATAGAAAGTATTTTCAAAATAGCTCTCTATCGTCCTCACTTTCAGTTCGAAAAAGAAAATGGCGTTTACGATCTAACGCTGCCTTTACACAATAGCTTAATGACAGCCTTTGCCATAGAAGAGTTTAAGAGGTGCGCTCCTTCCAATTTTGGTAAGAACTGGAATATTCAGGTGGGTGAACGGAAAGTTGATTTCGACCATCTTGAACATAATTCCATGATGTACTTCTATAAAAATCAAATTCCACCTACCTCTCTTTGGATAGAAAGGGAAGAAGACGGTGTCTTTACGGTAAGTGCTTATTGCAGTGATTGGGATTTTTCGGAGTTCCTTCTCAGGGAAGCGGCCCGTGAAATGATGGAAAATCTTTTGATTACTTTCTTAGGAGAGGTTGTTTTCAACAAATATATCAGACTCTGGGAAATCCTTGAAGAGCCAAAAGAAGGGAAAGCTATTCCACTTGCTGATTGGCCAAGATTACTTATGGAAAAAGGTGTGGACGTTACTGCACCATCCGAGGAAATTTTGAATCTTGTCACCAGCTATTCAAGGAAGCCTTCGGATACCCCAGATGCTTTTCCATTTAGACAAGATATCCTCACTGGGAATTCTATTTGCATGAAATTTCTGCAGGATGCAGATGATGAGGGCGATGAAGAAGTTGATGAACTAGAAGCTCATGGAGCATCTGTGGGATATATATTCTATCGACTTGACAACTTCGAAGGAGACAATAAGGAACAGCAAATTAAAGACTTTAGAGAAGCGCTTAAAAGAGAACTTCTTGCAAAATCTGGAGCTTCTTACGCAAAAATCATTGGAGAAGCTCACGGATCAAAGTTCGACTATGTAGACATTATTGCTTGGGATCTTCCTAAAGTGTTGGAATGCGCTTATCAGTTCTTTAGCAAATCCATTGTTCCATTCTCCGGCTATCAGGTTTTTCGAAAATATTTTGGAACTGTTCTTCTGACAGGAAACGCATTTTGGATGGAGGATGATAGTGGTTTTGTAAATTTCAAAAATCCATTTCCAATGATTGGGGATATGCTGATCCACTAAATTTAGATTTGGGTAATTGAGCTTCGTCCTAAAGGAGGCTGAAATTTCATTCTTAATCCTTATATGCCAAGCTATGTTGTAAATAAATAATATGCAGAATATAAATGAATTTCCTGAAAGCCAAAAATTGATAGATAAAGTCCATGCCTGGGAAGAGCAAGGGGACTGGAAAAAAATAATCGATGAGTTTGGAACTTTAAAACCGGAGGATATGCCTATTGAATTAAGTGTCATTCTCGCAAATGCCTATATTACCGAAGCTAATAAGAATAACGAGCGTACTCTATACGAAAAGGCCATTTATACACTTACGCCTTTAGCCCATGCCCTTAAAAATAATCTTCAATTTAACAGGATAATGGGGATTGCCTTCCTACATCTTGACTTATACGGT
>JAJPXW010000135.1 GCA_021205255.1 Burkholderiales bacterium | reverse complement strand
GTCCTACAAAGGTCATTAATCACAGAATGCATTGTTTAATTAGACTCATTAGAAGTTCAATACAGCTGGGTTCGAAAGACAACGTTTCTTATTTAGTTGAGCGCTCTGGAGCCTTTCCTTTCTCTTTAGAGATCTGATCCAAAGCCTGGCCTAGATCCTCTATTAGATCAATTGGGTCTTCCAAACCGATATGGAATCTGACGAAAGGCCCTCTCTTGCTCCAATCCGAAGCTGTTCTTGGAGGTGTAGTCACAGTTGCCAAACTTTCGTAGCCACCCCAGCTGGCACCACAGGCAAATAGCTCTAAGGCATCGGAGAACTTGATGGCATCTTCTTTTGTGTACCCATCGGCAAACTCAATAGTGACCATTCCGTTCGTACCTTGGTAGTCTCTTTTGAATACTTCATGACCAGGGTGCGTTTTAAGTTTGGGATAGAAGACAGTCTTTATCTCAGGACGAGTGACAAGGAAGTCAACCACCGCATCAGTGCTAACTTCATGTTCCTTTAGCCTGATAGGTAATGTTCTCATTCCTCGCAGTACAAGATAGGCATCGTCCGGACTGACTGTGAATCCTAGCGCTTCCGGCAATACCGAGAAGCCTTTCCATGCCTTCTCATTGCAGACCACTACGCCCATCGTTACATCCGAATGCCCACTGAGATATTTAGTAGCGGCAATTACAGAGATATCAGCACCATGTTTAAGTGGATTGAAAAGCAAGCCACTTGAGTAAGTATTATCAATAGCGACAATCAAACCATGATCATGGGCAATCTTTGAAACTTTCGGTAAATCAATGATCTCATAGAGAATAGAGCCAGGGCTTTCGCAAAGTAGCAACGTAGTATTAGGCCTGATGAGCACTTCAAGATCAGAGCAGTCAGCTTTGCAGTAGCTAACTTCCACATCGACTTTCTTTAAGAATTGATCGACTACTGTACGCACTGGACCATAAATAGCATCTGAGACAATAAAGTGTGTTCCAGACTTGGCATAGTTCAGAAGCACCATCGCTAGTGCAGCCAGTCCAGTCGGGAAAAGTTGGGCTCTATAGCCATCTTCTAGCTCAGTAACTAACTTTTCTAATTCGAAATTAGTTGCGGTTCCTCTGGCACCATAACTGAGAACTCTATGATCTTTTCTTAACTCACGGTACTTTTGCCAAGTATCGTAGTTCTGGAAGAGGATCGTAGATGCTCTCATTACCGGCGCGTTTACTGGACGCACTTCTTGGGTTTGATCACCTCGACCAGAATGGCATAGGTTGGTTCTGACTTTCATTTATTTTTCTCCTTGGTAAAGTCAACTTTTGATATGTAGAAATGAACTGAGCTAGATCCTTTCCGAGGCAATTAACTCAATCTCTACTAGTGCGCCTTTAGGAAGGTCTTTAACGGCAAAAGCCGATCTTGCGGGATAGGGTTGTTCGAAATATTGCGCATAGACTTCATTCATCGCAGCAAAATCCGCAATGTCCGATAGAAAAACTGTAGTCTTCACTGCGTGTCTGAAAGACAGGCCATTTTCTGCAAGGATTGCCTTTAGATTCTCTAAGGATCTCTTGGTCTGTTCCTTAATACCACCTTCTACGATTTCACCATTTGCAGGATCTACAGGGAGCTGGCCGGAGATAAACAGTAAATCACCTATTTTTCTAAAGGCGGAATAAGGTCCTATTGCGCTTGGATACCCACTCATAAAAACTCCTATAAAAAATTTGGTTCTGTTTAGGAAACCTGGCATTTAGACAGGTTTCCTAAAATTGGATAATCTTTAAGTTAATGGGATTGGGTGATAGTAGAAGAGGTAGTAGACGATATATGTCGCAACTGTAGCGATAATCATCGGAATACAGGTTCTCTTAGCAACTTGGAAGGAAGAAACGCCTGCTAATGTTGCAATAGCCACTATCGCCCCTGTAATTGGAGAAGCTGCACGACCGAGTCCTACTACCATTTGAAGTGGGAACAGAATGTCAACGATAGGTTGACCAAGCGCCTTTGCAATTGGAGGAACTAAAGGAGCAAAAGAGAAGAACGCCGCATTACCTGAACCCATAATGAAGGCAAACACCCAAAGCAGTAGTCCACCGACTAGAGCCATGATGGCTACACCGAAACCAGCCGAGATTGCTCCGTCAATTAAAGTTTGCATGAATCCGGATTTAATAAGACCAGCAGCCAGGAATTCGCCGCAAACAATAAGGGAGACAACGCCAACTAGGATGACACCCATGCCTTCGAAGAACAACTTGAAGGAACCAAGAACAGTCTTGAAGGAACGCCAACGGATCAATTCAAAGATAATGGCGACCCAAGTTGAAATGACCATAGCTGTAATAACATCAATCCTGATTCTTGAACCCACTACTTTCGAGAACATAATGATGAGAACAAGAGGTATCACAGGCAGAATGGCATAAATAATCGGTGCCGGGGATTTTTCAGCGACTTCCTTAGCGCCCGCTAATGTCTGAATATTGTTAGGATCAAACTTCCACCCTTCCCGGCGATCCCACCAGCGCTGCACAACAATTTGGGCTATTGTCACGACAAGCACGATGACAATAAACATCGGCAACTGGAAGTCAACGAAGTATTCGGCCACATCCATGCCCGAAACCTGAGCTGCCAGATTGCAGTTTCCTGAACCAGGACCAATGTCTATAAATTGGGCGCACCCTATTACGCCTAAAGCCGACATGGGACTTACGCCGGTGCGTACAAGTAGCGGATAGAGAAGAACCATCAACAACAAGGCTAAACCAGCATGCGAAGGTACGAAGATAACCATGATCTGGCTAACAATGAAGGAAGCACCTAACAAAAGGTATGGCGATTTGATTCTCTGAAGCGGCTTTTTGAAGCCACGGAAAAGTGCTTCGGAAGCACCTACGTGCTCCATGTAGCGAGAGAACCCTCCAATTGCCATAAGTTGCAGACCTGAACCACCAATTCGAGTTGAGAATCCGTCACTGAAGACTTTGAAGATGTCAAAACCTAGAAAATTGGTTGTGTGCTTGGCATCGAGTAACGGTCCAATCCCGAAGATCCAGGTGCAAAAAAGTAAAAGTGCGCCGCCGATGAACAAGGACGCTTGTGGATAAAAGCCCTTTAGTAGCATGAACACTACTAAAGCCACGACAGAAACACCTAATATGACGCTTAGCATTTATTTCCTCTGAGATAATTAAGGCTAAGAATTAGAAC
>JAJPXW010000190.1 GCA_021205255.1 Burkholderiales bacterium | reverse complement strand
CAAAAGGCGCAGCAAAATATTTAATTGCTGATGCTAAATTCTCCAAACAAGACGAGGTTGTTGCTTTAGAGTTAATAACATTACTTTTTAAGTACCGCATTTTGATATCACCTGCGAGAAAATCGGATGTGATAAGCGGATTATCCATCTACTGCGGAAAGGAAACAAATCGTTTTGCGCCATTGCCTTTATTCAATGTTCAAAACCCAATTACTCACGTAGCTAAACCTTCAAGCCTTAGCATCATCCCAATCATGCCCAGTTCGAAAGAAACTCTTTTACCTGCTGGTTTCCTAGATACATGAAAAACAGATACCAGAGAAACTTTTGCTGATCACACTAATTTCCAGCTTAATTAAGTCCTGCTGTTCCCTCTCTTTAATAGTCACTCTCTTCTAGATTTAAGGCACGTTAAAAGCGCCGGTCGACTCCGAAACGGCGCTTTTTATTTTTACCTTCCTTCAAAAGGAACTTCTATTTACCCTTTTCCTTTTCTTCCGTACTAGCTTTTACGGTATTAGTACCGTCATCCGTATTTATCCATTCGACGTGGAACGGATGACCCTGTGGCCACTTAACAAAAGCTCTACCTTCCAGTAGTTCCCTTGGCACAAAGCCCCAGTGTCTACTATCGGCAGAAATGTCGCGGTTGTCGCCAACAACAAAGTACTGGTCTTGAGGAATAACGCATTCAACACCACCACTATGGTACTTGCAAAAACCAGGAGCATTATGCGTTGGAAATTGCACAACGTTAGTAGGAGCGCCTCTACGCAAAATGATTGAATGCTCAATATCGCCTAAAGTTTCTCTGTACTTATCTTGAATAAAAGGAGTTTCTCCTGCTTGATACACGCCTTGATACTTTTGAGGTGCCGGCTTGCCATTTACGAAGAGAATCTTTCCAAAATAGCTAATAGTGTCGCCAGGTCCAGCCACTACTCTTTTTAGTACGTATTTGTCAGGCTCGACTGGATAGCGGAAAGAAACCACATCTCCTAACTTAGGATTGCCGACCCTGAACTTTTTCTCCGAACCTGGAAGTTGCAAGTCGTAGCTCCAATTATTGACGAGGAACCTATCGCTATTTGTAAGTGTCGGCACCATTGAATCGCCAAAAGCAGCCCCTGTTGTAAACCATTGGCCAAAAAGATAGCTCGCGCAAAGGACCACAATGCAGAACACAAAACCGCCCGCGAAAAACGATGCGTACTTCCTTCTTTGCTTCTTATTGTAGGAATGCACTATTCCCAGGCCTTGACCGTCTGGATGAACGATAGGCTCGCCATCTACGCTCTTTTTGCCAAATCTAGGAACCCACCCCAACGAATCAAAGACCCATAAAACGGCAAAGAGTGCGGCAAGGATGGAAAATACAATATCAAAACCCATCTCAATTCCCAAAATGCTATTTGTAAAGATAGCCCCCTTATACGCTTTCTGCGACTTAATGAATTCTTCCTATGCCCGACTAAGGACTAGAAAATCCTCTAGCGGAAATAAATGAAACAGGGTGATGTTAGTTTTAATCGCAGTGATTAAGTATTGATATTGAAGTGCTCGTAATGGTGAATTATAGAAGTGGCAAAATTCTTATAAAACCATTGAATAACAAAGAGTTTCTTGCTGTGTAAGCCATATTTTTTAATATGCTCGGCAAACTCAAAAATGTAAGGAAATGTTGACTTTTCTCAATTGTTTTGAATATGATAAATACAAGACGGTTATACGCCGTTAGAGGATTGACCGCTATTTAATATCAAAGCATCTAAGGAGTTTTTATGGCCACAAAGTCTAAAAAAGGTTCAGTTTGGACTAGCCTCCCAATGCAAATGATGTATGGCTTGATTCTCGGTGTTGTAGTGGGCGCCTTTATATCAAGCGAATTTGCAACAACTTGGCTACAGCCACTGGGCACTTTGTTCATTAGGTTGATTAGAATGGTGGTGGTACCACTTGTTCTAGCCACCTTAATTGCTGGATCGGCTGGTTTGGGAAATGCTAGCAAGATCGGATCCATTGCTATTGAAACCATCTTAACGTTTGCAGTCACCACAGCTATTGCCGTGACGATTGGCTTGATCGTTGCAAACCTCATGGATCCAGGCCAGGGTCTGAATATTTCCACGGAAGGCTTGCAGGCTAAGAGCGCAACTGCTCCACCGCTTTCACAAGTACTTGTTGAAATAGTACCTATCAACCCGGTTGAAGCTCTGGGCAAAGGCAATATGCTACAGGTCATCTTCTTCGCAATCATGTTTGGCTTCTGTGTTTCCTCCATGGGCGGAAAAGCTGAAATGTTGACCGAATTCTTCCAGAAAGTCGGCGACGTCATGATCAAGATGACTAATATCGTCATGATCTACGCACCTATCGGTGTGTTTGGTTTGATTGCCTACACAGTTACACAGCATGGTCTAGCAGTTCTGCTTCCTCTTGGAAAACTGATTCTGACAGCCTTCGTAGCAACTGTACTCTTTGTGTGCATCACCTATCTGCCAATTATTAAGATCATCGGTTTAAACGTCCTGACCTATTTGAAAGGAATTTTCGAACCGTGGCTAATAGCTTTCACCACTTGCTCATCAGCAGCCGCACTGGCCGTCAACTTGGAAGCTTCTAGAAAACTTGGCGCCTCCAAGGCTATCGCCTCCTTCGTCATTCCACTTGGTAATACTATCAACATGAACGGTACTTCCATCTACATGGGCGTTACCGCCGTGTTCGCAGCGGAAGTCTTTGGCATGGATTTGACGCTTACACAGCAGTTTGAGATCGTTCTTATGGGTGTTCTAGCAGCTGTCGGTACCGCTGGTGTTCCAGGCGCTGGCCTCATTATGACGACTTTGGTCTTCACAGAAATTGGTATTCCACTTGAAGCGGTTGCTCTAATTGCAGGCGTTGACCGTATTCTTGACATGATCCGTACATCTGTGAACGTGTTGGGTGACTCTCTGACCGCATTGCTTGTCTCTAAGTTCGAAGGTACTCTTGGCAAAGAGCCATTCGAAACAGAGCTGGAAGTACAAGATCCTATTGGTTAATTAAAATTCATTAACAAAACCCGCTTCGGCGGGTTTTATTTTTCTAGGCTGTTTGCATTTCCAAGATTTAAATCAGAAGACGTTCGTTTCTCACTTTTATTTTAGGGGTTGCTATTTTCGTCCTTACTTTATTAAGCCTAATCTATTGCAGTAGATAGCTAAGCAAATAT
>JAJPXW010000006.1 GCA_021205255.1 Burkholderiales bacterium | reverse complement strand
CTCTAATATTGAACTGCCTGGATAACCAATCATTCTTTAATCCTCAAACTTCATTCATCCGGGGCTGCCGGTTTTCTCTTTGTAATCACTGAAGCTCCAGTACCTGCGGCAATAATAATGAGAATACCTAAAGAGCTTAAGAAACCTAAACTATCCGAGAAGAAAATGAGTCCAATAATGCATCCAAAAATGATACCTGAAAACTGCAATAGAGCACTTAATAACAAATTTCCCACGGCATAGGCTTTAGTCATACATACTTGTGCTAAAGTCGCAGTAAGACCAGTGCCGACAATACAGCCAATAGTTTTTACGTTGTAGAGAGAAGGGTTCTCAAAAAACGTATGGCCTATTAATCCAAAAACTAAGTTAAACATGGAAAAGTAGAAAACTACTCTCCATGATGGCTCTCTCATCCGAGCTAGCTGTTTAATCTGGAAATAGGCTAAGGCTCCTAGAAATCCTGAAAGCAAACCCATTGAGGCAGGAAAAAAGTCACCTTCTCGAAATTCCGGCTGAAGAATGAAAATTACTCCAATAAATCCAATTACCGTAGCAAGCGTAAGCTCCCATTCGATCTTCTTACCTCTAAATAGGCCAAGGCCAAGAAGAATAGCGGCCATAAATAGGGGACTAGTGTTATTCAATGTCATACTTGTACCGATAGGCAAGTAGGCGAGGGAGTAAAGCCATAGCCACATACCGCCAGTCCCATAAAAACCGCGGTTAAGCTGGGACCACAGATAGCGAGTTTTTACCGTATGTCCGGTAAAGTAGGCCCACAGGCCGATGATCACCATTCCGAAAACGCCTCGGTAAAAGACGAATTCCAGCGCTCCGACATCGGTTCCAGCAAGCTTTACAAAAGCGGCTTGAACAGCAAATAAGAACGATGCCAAAAGCATCCACATCGATTGCCACATAAAAAATAAGGCGGTTCTCTTGCCGCCTTCCTTACTCGTTAAATACTAAATTGTTACGTTATAGAGTTGCTTGAACACTTTTCTTGTTATGGTGTCCAAACCTTTGGAAAAGACAGCCTTTCTCTCATCGGCTGTCGTTGATTCCTGTGCTAAGTCACTAAAGTTGAAATTCTGTTCTTGTACCAGCTTTTCAACTAGAGACTGCCAGAACTTCGGGCTTTCGCTTTGCTCCCATTGTCCGCGACCACGACCAAAGTGCGCAACTGCTAAATAAAGAAGTTCCGTCTCAATGACAAATCCCTCCATTGCCTTTGGGCTCCAGGCAATTTGATTTTCCTTAGCTCCTTTCTGAATATTGTAGGCCTTGGCCATCCCGGCCCCGCCAAGTGCACCAGCAATAGCACCTCCGATAGTGCCGGCACCAAGAGTAAGACCACCTGAAACGATATCAGCTGCTAGGCCGGTGATAGCGCCTCCGGCAATTGCCCCAAAAATAGAAGCGGCAGTCGGATCAACTAATTGCTGGGTATTCCAGTCTTCACGCAGTCTTTTGAGAATTTCTTTTTGTGTTGCCTTACCTTTAAGCCCATTGATAATCACTAGCCGAGAAGCCAGGTTGCAAAGCTCGTCGGCCGCTCTTACCGATAAGGCGACTTGAGCGTCCTTTTGCGCTCCTTTGAGGTCGTTACTAATGAAACCTAAAGTTCTGCCAACCGTCTTTAGACGATCAATCATGTTTTGGTTAACTATGATTTCCTTGTCATTGACTATCTTGGTAAGGTAGTCAGCCATGGCTTCAATAGAACTGGAATAAATTGCTTGCTTCTGTCTAAACCACGTAGACTTGAGGGAATCGAATGCCGGCTTCTGCGAATCATCTAGACACTTATCTATTTCTTCCCAGAGCTGATATTCCTGAGCCCAGCACCTAGCAAAGGCATCCAGCGGAATAACGGATTTCACTACGGGATTGCCTTTTAACATGAAATCCTTCCAGGTATTGAGTTCCTTAGCTTCCTCCTCTGGGGGCCTTACTTCGCCCATTTGGTTCAGGAGAACAATAACCGGCTTATCAATCCAGGCGAGGATCTTCATTTCGGCAGGCACATAAGTCACAGTATCAGGTGGCTCACTAGCATTCACCAAATAGAGGATTACATCCGACTGTTCCTTGACATGTTTAATAGCTTGCTGGTTAAGCCAGAGGGTACGTTCTGCAAAGCGATCCCAGATTTCGCTAACAGCCCAGGAAATTGGGTTATCCCTAGATTCCAGCCTTTTTGCCAGCCGATAGCTATCCCCGAAACCCGGGGTATCCCATAGGATCAGTTCGTTATCGTCAGGTGTACGTAGAAGAACATAGGCTTCTGGTTCACTTGTGATGTGGGAACGATCCTCGATTTCGCCAATATCCCTACCTAATAGGGTCCTTGCCAAAGTCGTCTTGCCAACGTTGGTATGGCTGACAAGCGAGAGATTAATTTTTTGCGGATCTTGCTTCATGCAGTTTCCTTTTTATTCAATCGTGCCAGCGGTTTCGAAATCGCTCGCCGCTTTTTCAGCGTCTAATTTTGCCAAGTTTACGAACACATAGGGAATACCTGTCTGATCCAGAAAGTCAGACCAGTTTCTGATCCGTTGCGCAACTCGACCGCTAAAACCAGAATAGCGTTCTTCGAAGACATCGGTATTGACCAGTACTCTGCATGTGGCGTGAACTTTAGTACAAGCTAACGCTACATCCTTGGTATAGGAGACATGAACTTCAGTCTCAGGTGTAGTAGCCATTGGGAAGACTATCCAAACCTCCTCAGCGCCGGAAGCCTGAAATTCCGGAAGTGGCGTGTCTTCATGGGCGACCGGAGTAAAGATAAAGTTTGCCCCTGGTATGCTCACAGCATTGGCTAGCTCCTTCAGACTCGATTTTTCCACATCGTCTAGACCCTTACCAAACGGCAATACATAGATCGTCATGACCTCGCCATTCTTTTGGCGAATCAGATTCTGATAATAAGGAGTCTGAAGATTGATCGGAAAGTTTTTTTCATAAAGTTCTGCGCGGGCCTTATTCCAGCCGAAGAGCAACAACCTCGGCAGAATAATTATCATAGTAGTTGCAGTGATCAGCCTAGCCATCCACTCGGCCGCAGGAACGCCACCATGCATTCCAGTAAAGCGCATGGCCTTAACCGTTTCAAGGTCTATGTTCTGAAAAAGACCATCTCCAGAAGGAATAGCTCCATATACTAATTTGAGAAAGTCCATCACAAATTCTGGACTATTGGCAAACCATGTGCTTTCCCAGCCTGCCAAATAAAG
>JAJPXW010000239.1 GCA_021205255.1 Burkholderiales bacterium | reverse complement strand
AGTAAGAGCAGTATGAAATTTAAACATAGCTAAATTTAACCACGGGGTTTATAGATGCAACAGTTGCAATTACAGCTTTGGAATCCCTAGGGTTTTGACTTTCTTTTTTCGAAATCTCTCATGAAATCTGCAGGCTGGCGGACATTGATTTCAAATAGTTTTGCAAAAGTTGATTCTCCTGTTAAAACAATTCCATCGGTAGTTTGTCGAAAGACGTGGAAAGCCGAATAAGGAACGGGAAGGGTTTCAAAGAGCAACCTTAATGACTCAAAAACTTTATTGGGATTCCACAGTACAATATCGATATAGTCATTTTGCTCTCCATGAGCGTCCCCGATTATCTTTAGTTCGCTTTCGCTAAATTTTTCCATTAAGGACTTTTTGACGAATTTCCGAAATTCGGTGATTTTTTCTTCCTTTTTAGGATCTTCAATGTGGTCATATCCGTAATAGATATAGCCAGCAGTGGCTCCATCAGCCTCCAATTTGTTGATCTCTGTTTCATTCCAGTCTTCAAAATCTTTTAAGATTTTCCCGCATATTGTTTTGCCGTAGATAATGTCTTCTCTGGCAATTGATCTTTTATTTTTTATCGTTGGTGTTCTGCGGTATTCTATTTCCTTATTCAAAAGGTCTTTGGCATTCGCATGGATGTCAATTCCATTTTTTAGAAGAAAACCTGGCATATCTCTGAAACTAAGAGAAGGTTTGTCGAGAGGCTTGGTGAAGAAGCGATTTATCCGGATACATTTGATAAAAGCAATTTCTCCTAAGAGATCTTCTAAAAAGACCGAAGAAAGTGCCGCAAACTTTGCAACGGAATCCACTTCCTTTTTATTAGGCAAACGTTTCTTAGGAATAACAGTACCTTGTGAAAAGAAATCCAATGGGAAAACACCGAATGTTT
Organism: Burkholderiales bacterium; assembly: GCA_021205255.1. Classification (GTDB taxonomy): domain Bacteria; phylum Pseudomonadota; class Gammaproteobacteria; order Burkholderiales; family Burkholderiaceae_F; genus JAJPXW01. Next base: position 2,348 of record JAJPXW010000239.1, on the reverse strand, counting down.
CCTCACCTACCCAAATATTGGCATTTTCATAGTCATTATTGGAATCTATTACGATGGCGTCTTCAAGAAGTGAAGGGGGCTGGCCAACAATAATGTCCCAGGTGTCTAATAAGGTTGTAGGGCAGTGTTCTTTGAAATATTGATCCTCCAATAACCCTAGGTATTTGCTGGAACCTTTCAAGACCATTTGGTATTTATTGTCCTTATTTTTTGATAATCCTACAGGTTCTCCATCTAGGGCAATTCCTAAAACTTCCTCGCAATCTAATTCAATCTTTTCAATTTCTCCTTCAGTTCTGGCACCGTCTAGTTTTGCTCGGAAGCTAGCTTCTTGCATTTCAAATTCCTTCCAAGCTTTCTCTACACGGATTTGGAAGGGTTGAAGGAATGGCGGACGCCGCATGAGGAGAAGACAGGTTTCAAGATTTTTTCTAAATTGTGCCTGAGCCTCCGGAGGAAAAAAGGATTTGTCCATTCCCATGACTTTAGCAAGATAGGGAAAAGACTCACCAAAACGGTGAAGGCTTGCCAAAGCCATATTCATATTCAAGCACCACTGCGGGTCGACTTTTTTCAGTGGATTATTGCGAGCTAGCATTCTCACGACTTTCGATAAAGTCTTTTTGTCTTTTGTGACGCCGGGTCGCTGAAGGTAGGCAGAGGATAAAAGAAGATCCATTTGAGGAGTCCTTCCCTCTGGTTTAATTTTTTCGATAGTTTTTTGGATTTTGTCCCATTTCCCTGCACGTTGCCAAGATTCAAGCTGTTTGGATAGAAGCATGTTTTAGAACCCTCATGCATGATTTACTTCCTAGTTGAAGCATAAGCATAGTGCAAGTGACAAGGTCTTGTTCCTTACAACTTATTCAGGTCAAAATAAACTAAAAGCAAGTAGGTCAGACAAAGTCGATTTATCTCTTAGCTTCACTTAGAGCTACCATCAGCCGAAAAGCTCCAGTTCTTCTTCCTGGTTTAAAGACCCTTAAATATCATTTTGATTTAATAGGATTTTGTATAAACAGCTGGTACTTGTAAGGCGGGGACGCTAGAGCGCAGGTTCAACAGAATATCTCAGTAGTAGGAGTGCGAGTGAATACTGAAGGCGATAGAGCTTTCAAAAAGCTAAAAAGCGCACTGGGCCCAGGTAGAAGGCAGTACTTATCAATGCCATCCTTTGTGCGAAATCGTTGGAAATGGGAATAGGCATTAGGGAACTGAATTTGGGTCAAGAAACTAGAACAAGACAGACTACAAGTGCAAATTATCTTCGGGTAAGTGCAAAGAACGATTTTGCAAAAGCTAGAAGCAGATCTTTGGCAAAGAGGAAATTCCGCTCAATGTTCCGTCTGAGAGGTGATAAGCCCCTCAAGCCTTTAACTGAAATTTCTATTTCAAATGAATTCAGTGGCGTTGCGTATTGTCTCTTTCTTTGCGTGTTATGAGTCTAATGTATATGACAGTCACTGCTGGATATGGTGTTTTGTAAAGCGGTGGATAACTCGAAAGTCATCGGTGAGGGAGATCCTTAAGTCGCTAATTTTCTAAGCTGGTAGAACGCTGACAAAAAACAGTTTCAAATCAGGCATCAAAGACCAAAGATAAGTTAACTTCCAAAATGCTCTACATCAAAGTCGAATTCCAAATTCCCAAATTGAATAGTGGGAAGAGCGGTTGTCAGACTTACTTTTAAGGGTAAAGGTGGCTTACTAAGGAAAAGAAATGTAGTAGAGACTTTTCGTCTAGCTGGAAAAGTGTGATTTTGTTGAAAATTTCCTTGCCTTTTCGAAATATCCAATAGCAATCTTAATTTACCCATAATCTAGCATATCTGTAGGAAATTGACCTTAGAAGTCTATACTTACCTGTCAATTCGAGGTAATACCAATAAGTATGCTGCGAATTAGGTTAATGTGTTAATTTTGATTAAAAGTTTGAAATTATGAATATAAGAGCCATAGTAGTTGGAATTTCGTCCGTTGTCGCACTGAACACTTATGCTTCTCTAGCCTTAGCCGCAACGGAAACCGAAAAAGTTCCTACTGAGACAACAAGCGGAGTTAAAGATGTGACTGTAAAAGCGGCTAGCGACGTCAAGGATACTACCGTAAAGGCGGCTAGCGACGTCAAGGACGCTACCGTAAAAGCGGCTACTGACGTTAGAGACGCAACCGTAAAGGCTGCTAGCGACGTCAAGGACGCTACCGTAAAAGCGGCTACTGACGTTAAAGACGCTACCGTAAAAGCAGCTAGCGACTTTAAGGGTGCTACCGAAAAGGCAGCAAGCGACGTTAAAGATACTACCGAAAAGGCGGCCGGTGACGTCAAGGACGCTACCGTAAAAGCGGCTA
>JAJPXW010000056.1 GCA_021205255.1 Burkholderiales bacterium | reverse complement strand
CGGTATGCCTACGACTGGAATAGGATTATCTATTAAAAACTTCACAACTTTTTGTACTAACGAATTGTAGGCTATACATCCGTATTCTCGCATGGCCAACCCCTCAGGCGCTTTGGGGCATTTGGGTAGGATACGTGCTTCCTACGTGTGCCTTGGTCCTTTATTTAACGGCTCCGATACCGGACTCTTTTCCTTCTTTTCACTTTCCTTGGGTATGCACATACCCAATTCCTTAAGAACTTTGAATCCCGGCCCCTTTACGTTGTACCAGAAGCCTCGTCTTCGACTGGCCTAATCCCCAGCACAATGGTGCCTGACGGCTCTCGACGGCCAGGATTTTTTCAGGTACTGCCATTGGCCGTTCCTAAAAGCTTTACTAGCGAGATAAAAATAAGGCGAAATTAGGATTCGTTAGTACAAAGAGTTGTACTAGCGTGCCGTAATTTTTCCACTCGCCGATAGAGTTTTTCTATGGTAGATAACACTACCAAGCTTTCAGTCCTGGCAGCCATTTATGAGTACGAACCCTTAAAAGATCTGGAATTTTACCCAGTCCCTTGCGACATAATTTAGGTTCGTTAGTACAAAGAGTTGTGAAGTTTTTAATCTATTCAAACGAATTCATCGATAGGGGCTGCCACTTCGATAAAAGTGGGCTTCTTCATATCGAGGACTACCGCATTTTGTTCAGAGGGTTCTCGTAGATAGCTAAGCGAAACGTGCGACCGGGTTTGCCACCTGGCTTTTCTTTTGGCCGGAAGAATCTGAGGCACTGCGTGTTATGCTCGCAGTTACTAAGGAGGAAGCAACGTATGAGAGAAACGACGAAGCAGAAACTCAGGCAACTGAGCCAAAGGTGGTTCGACTATATCACCAAGCATCCGGAGCTAGCACCCCTAATCGGTCGGCCGAGGCTCGATGCCGAACAGCAATTCTGCTTGCAGGAGATGCCCGAGCTCGCAGACGAGCTCGCCAGTTTCGAGGACTTGCGGCAGATGGATGTCTGCCTATGCGCCTACGCCATGCGTAAAAAGGAGGACGACCCGGACTACCTTCCTTATCTCGACTATAAGCCGATCCATTTCAATCTAGTTAAACCGCTCGAAGAAATTCTGCAAGCCGAGATTAAACCCATCGCTCCTCTAGAGACTCCGCTCGAAAGGTTCGACGAGGAGCTTGCAACGATGTACTTGAACTCCGCCGCTACGCTGCGCAAGTTGGAGGCGATTGCGGTCGGCGGAGATGCCTTTCCCTACGGGCTTGCCACCTATCGGGCAGAACTCGAGGCAATTGACCTGGTGATGCGGAAGTTCCACGGGCAGAATTCCTCCAAGCTTGCCGATGCGAGAATGGAAGGCGCGCCCTACTGGGGCGAGGAGAGCGAGGTTGAGTACTTAATCCGCTATGCGGAAATACTTCTACTGGGAATCGAATGGCTTAAGGAACAGCGCGACAAGGTCTATTTCCCAAGGACGCTCGTCAAGTTCTAGATCAGGGCGTAGGCTCATATTTATTTACACAAAATCTGGATTTCTGCCGTTCACGTCGTAGGAATTACGTTCAAGTCGTAAGAATTCTCAGGCAACTATCTGATGAACCGCGTCAGGATCAACTAGCTGTCGCTCTCCATTGTCAACTCGGTACAGAAGAGACGGCTAAAGGAAGACGGTGAGCCAACAAGCAAAAAAGAATCATGCAGTCGCTGCTTACTCCGGAAAATGCACTGGAAGAATTAAAGAAGGTATATGAAATTTAAGTTTCAGTTCATGCGTAGACTCTGGCCTTCAATGCCAGAATTTACAAGGTTATATAACTTCATCAGATGATCGGCATCTCTATGCTTAGAGAAATAGACCTTGGCCGTCTCAGAAGTTCCCTCAAATACTTGTTTGGATCCAATGACAGGAGAAAGTACCTGGCAATCTTCGGTAATTAGCTTGGAAAATGCTCGTGTTTGCCACAAAAAGGCAGAGGCACCTAGGGATCTAAGAAACATTTGACGTGTAATAGACATTGTTAACACTCCTTTTGCGATTTGATTTTTATCTCTAAATTTTCTTTTGGTTTCTAGAAAAGTTATCCTTTCAACTCTATTCTTGCTATGTAACTTTATAAAGCAATAAGTCTTATTATGAACTTTCCTCTTTGGAAACCGATAGAGAATTACAGATTGGTTTAGCTACTGAACGAAATTCTTAAGTTGGTTCGAGGGATTAATTGGATGCTGGTCTACGAGTTTGAGATCCTTGACCATATGCACTGTCCCTTTCTTATACTTCTGAAAGTGTTCGGTCTGAATATGAGACTCGTAGGCTTTCCGGCTGGCATAGATTTCAAGGATTGTGACGATATTTGGGTTTTCTTTTTCTTGAACTGCATACATCGTCAATACACCTGGCTCCGTTCTTAAAGATTTCTCACCAACTTCACTGGCAAACTTGAGGTATTCATCAAGATATTCTGTAAAAATCTCTATTCTGGACAAACGGACAATGCCATCCTCTTGCATTGGAAGCTTGGCCACCATGCTTGGTTCTTTAGTCAGATTAAAAGGCTTACCAAGGACTTCGCCAGTCGCTAAATACAAATATGTTGGGAATTCGAAGAGGACTGGTTTGAGCTTTGTGTAATCCAACTTCCCATTCTCGTCCAAAACCTTTGGGTCGGCATAGGTTTTAGCAATGGCACAAATAAAGTTATCAAACCCTTCCGACTCAAAGGAATCGACCACATTACATTCCATGGACACTGGTGCTTCATTAATAATTGGAGTTCCATTTGCACCAAGCTTATATTCAAAAGCTTTTGACTTATCTGCGACACTCCCCGTTACACTTCCAACATAGTCGGCTTTTGGTAGCATCTCTTGGCTAACTAAGTTGATGGAGAACTTTTTAGACTCCTTAATTCCATGATTAGTATGGTGCTTTTGGTTCATGCTAACGAGAATGCGGTCATGACCGATAATTCCGGTATGACCAACGACGAGCCAATTTATTTTCCCATCGACCTCAGCCCCAATCACGGTTATTGGTTTTGGATAAAGAGCTAAAAGTTGACCAAGGTTTTTCTTTTCTGTAATCATATTGTTTTGTGGGGCAGGAGGATTTTCCACTTCAGTAGCAAATGAGGTTTTCGGAGATAGAAGAGTGACGGCACTCATTGCGACTAAAAGTCCAAATAAAAGATTTTTTTTCATGTTTTTAAGTTCCTCTTAGAGTGCGTTTGTCACATTTTTCTATCAGTTTTGACATTAAG
>JAJPXW010000299.1 GCA_021205255.1 Burkholderiales bacterium | reverse complement strand
TCCCTATACATACAGCATATATGAACCACTGTACCAATATCATTACCTCAAGCGTCCTTATGTGCTCATAGCTAGAGCAGCGGAAGAAGTTGCTGTCCCTAAGTATTACGACAAAAATGGTCATGAACTTCCTCAGGATGCTCCTGCCGATGAAGTTGCCGAGAGTGTCTATGACATTCACATTAAAAAAGGCATTATGTATGCTCCACATCCTGCTTTTGCAAAAGATGAGAACGGTAACTTTGTAAACCATAATCTTCCAGCAGAAGTAGTCGATTCGTTAAGAAATCCCTTGGATTTGGAGAAACAGGGGACAAGAGAGCTCACAGCCGAAGATTATGTGTACGGTATTAAGCGAATTGCTAGTCCTAGGCTTATCTCTCCAGTTTATGGAACAATGGTTCAACATATTCCTGGCCTAGAAAAACTCTCGGAAGAAGTTAAACAAAAAGATAGAGAGTTGCGAGCCAGCATGGCTCCTACTGATCGGGATTTGCCTTTCTTAGATTTTCGGCAATTTGATCTAGAAGGAGTCAGTGCTCCTGATAAATACACTTTAAGAATAGTCGTTAAAGGAAAGTACCCCCAATTTTCCAATTGGCTTTCCATGACTTTCTTTGCACCAGTTCCTTGGGAAGCAGAAAAGTTCTATTCCCAGAAAGGAATGTCTAAGAACAATCTGTCTCTTAATTACTGGCCTGTTGGTACGGGTCCCTATCGGTTAGTCCAGTCGCAGGAAAATCGACGTCACGTAATGGAACGTAATCCATTATTCCGAAAAACGGAGCTTTATCCTTGTGAAGGAGAAGAAGGAGATAAAGAAAAAGGATTTTTAGAAGACTGTGGAAAACCACTTCCATTTATTGACCGTATAGAAATCAGTGCAGAAAAGGAAAGTGTTCCACTGCAGACAAAGTTCTTGCAAGGCTATTACGATTCACCGCAGATTGAACGTCTCGATAATGGCCAAGGATTCCTTATTGGTATGGCAGACAGTAAGGAAAAAGAAGAAGAATATAGAAAGAAGAAACTTCAGTTTCCACAAACTGTCGAAGCACACAACACTTATTTTGGCTTTAATTGGCTAGATCCTGTTGTTGGGGAAGGAGATACTCCTGAACAACGAGAAAAGAACCGTAAACTGCGTCAGGCAATAGCCATTGCTATGGACTGGGAAGAGTTTATTCAGATTTTTGAGAAAGGATTAGCTACTCCCGCTCATGGACCATTGCCTCCTGGCCTTCTTGGCTTCCGCAAAGATGGACCGGCTGCTTTCAATCCTTATGTCTATAACAAGACAGAAAATGGAGTGGAACGTAAGAGTTTGGAAGAGGCAAAGAAACTTCTTGCTGAAGCCGGTTATCCGGATGGAAGGGACGCTGTAACTGGACATCCTTTAGTCTTGAACCTTGACTTTCAGGCAGCGGCTTCTCCAGCAACTAAGTCGACTCTCGACTGGTATCAAAAGCAGTTTGCCAAGCTTGGCATTCAGCTTGATATTCGAGCAACGGACTATAACCGTTTTCAAGACAAGGTTATTACTGGAAGCCACCAGCTCTTTTTATGGGGATGGTTAGCAGATTATCCGGATGCAGAAAATTTCCTTTTCCTGCTCTATGGACCAAATGCCAAATCAAAGACTGGTGGTTCAGGAGAAAATGCTTCCAACTATCAGAGCGACGAGTACGACAGTCTCTACGGAAGAATGCAGTACATGTCGGATGGTCCTGAGAAAGAAAAAGCAGTGGAAGAACTTATCCAGATCGCTCAAAGAGATGCGCCATGGAGCTTTGGATATTTCCCAACAAGTGCAGCCGCTTTTCATCAATGGGTAAAAAACGGAAAGCCAACGCAGATAGTTAGAAATCATATTCAATACTTACGTATTGATCCTGAGTTAAGAGCCGAAAAGATCAAGGAGTGGAATAAGCCAATTTACTGGCCACTCTTCCTAATGCTTGCAGCGATCTTTGCGTTAATCATCCCTGCATACCTTCTTCACAAGAAACGTGAAGCTATGACAGCTAGAAAGGATAAGTAATGCTTGCGTATATTCTCAGAAGAATTGGATATGGCTTCCTGATTTTGATTGGGGTCAATCTACTTACCTTCATCCTTTTCTTTGCCGTAAATACTCCCGATGATATGGCTCGACTAAACATTGGGGGTAAGCGGGTCACGGCGGAAGCCATAGAAAACTGGAAAGTTGAGCATGGCTATGACAAGCCCATGATTTGGAATAGCGATGCCAAGGGTCTAGATAAGGTAACAAATACAATTTTCTGGACAAATAGCGCGAGGATGCTTGCCGGAGATTTTGGCGCTTCTGACGCTGGCCGTGACATTGCCTATGAAATTAAGACAAGGATGTGGCCATCTTTATATCTGGCTTTGCCCACATTCCTCTTAGGAATAATGGTAATTATTGTCTATTCGCTGGGGCTTGTTTTTTTCCGAAAAACGAAGATAGAGATATCAGGTGTTGTCTTAGCTGTGGTGATGATGTCAATCTCTTCGCTTTTCTACATTATTTTCGGCCAGTGGCTATTTTCTAAGATATTTAAATTAGTACCTATCTCTGGATTTGAGACAGGTACGGCTATGGCTGCTTTCCTTATTCTTCCGATTGCAATTGGGGTGTTTTCGAGAATTGGAGGGGATGCTCTTCTTTATCGGTCCATGTTTCTTGAGGAAATTAACAAGGATTATGTGAGGACAGCACGCTCTAAAGGACTCTCAGAAACAGCAGTTCTTTTTAAGCATGTGTTGCGTAATGCCAGCTTGCCAATTTTGACTTCTACAGTTGCAGTCCTTCCAATGCTTTTCTTGGGTTCCCTAGTGATGGAGAGCTTCTTTGGAATACCGGGTCTTGGAAGTTTCACGATTGACGCCATCAATGCTCAGGACTTTGCCATTGTGAGAACGATGGTATTTGTCGGAACAGTCCTTTACGTGTTTGGACTAATTCTTACTGACGTTACATACACAATTGCCGACCCGAGGATTCGATTGAAATGATGTTTAAGCCAGTTATTTTAACGACCGACTGGGTTCTTTATGGACTCCTTGCAGCGATGCTCTTTTACATCGTTCACGTGCTTCGCTCTGAAGAGCTGAGAGCTAGATGGAGACATGTTTTCCGTTCTCCTGCAGCTCTTGGGGCTTGTACGATCTTAGTGGTCTTTTTAACAATTGCAATTGCCGATTCAATACACTTTAGACCCGCTATCGATACTTCGGGCGAAAACGTCATTTATGACGTTAAGACCGTTTCATTATTAGATAAAGCATTGGGCAAGGC